>SLMJ01000410.1 GCA_007133615.1 Thermomicrobiaceae bacterium
CTTATGCCGGATCAGAAGCATGGTCCGCTGGGTCAGCGGATGGCTGATCCGCGTTCAGTGATGCCGTTTTCACGGCGTGGCCGGAAATCGTTTGTCGCGATCGCCGATGGGCAAGTTGCTGGATTGATCGATTTGATTTCGGATCCGGCGAATCACCGGTGGATTCTCTCGCGAATGCTGACGTCTCGCCACGTGGCCGCTGAACGTGATGGACATCTGCGCGATATGGTCTGGCGCGAGCTGGCGCTGCAGGCGATCCGGGCAGCAGGAGCTGCACGGGCCAAACGAATCCATGCGATCCTGAACGACGATTCTGCTGTGATCTCGTCGCTGCTGTCGACAGGATTCAGTGAATATGCCCGGGACACGGTCCTGACGCTGAAGAATCCGACTGTTGTGCAGGAAGCAGGGCTGGTTCGAAGACAGGAGCCGAGTGACGTCTGGGCGATTCATCAGCTCTACCACCAGGTGACGCCGAAGCCTGTGCAGTACGCTGAGGCGTTGACAAGCAACTACTGGAGCCGGACAGTTCCGAGCCAGCCACCTGCAAGGGGTTATGTTGTTGAAGATGGCCTGGAGATTATCGCCCATTGCCGGGTAACCCGAGGGTCTGATGGTCCGGTGATTCATTTAATGGTCCATCCGGAAACGCTGGGCCTTATCGAACCGGTCATGCAGGACGTTCTGGCAGATATCGGGCCAAATTACGGGCGAACGTACTCGGTTGTCGTTCCCGACTACCTGCAGGAGTACGTTAGCAACCTGGAATCGATCGGCTTCACGGTAAACGGACGTCAGACGCGAATGGTGAAATACACAGTCGTGGCTCAGCGTATGCAATTAAGGAGCGTAGAAGAGATGGCGAAAGAGGTGCCCGAACGGGTGGCCGCCGGCTCGCCGACGCTCTCGTATGCTCGTCCGGGGAGCCGCAAGAACGTAACGCATGAGTCTGACTCGAAACAGGGAACACAAGGAATCAGTTAGGAGTACCGTGCATCCAGAGCAATTGACCGAACCAATGGTCGAACAGGAGGTTACTGACAACCTCGAGGACCTTCTGGCGGTTCTGCCACCAAAGCTCGTTCCCGTTCTGGTTGAAATGAACGGCCAACAGGACCGCGGAGATCTGATCGAAATCGTGCTGGACCTGGGCCGACGGCCCGAAGCGCGGTTTCATGGACACGAGATGTTTCTCACGGAAGACGAGGTAACCCGCGACGATCTTGCGTTCATCGCCGAGCGCATAGGTGAATTCGGCGAGGACAATCGAGCAGGAATCGAGCGGACATTGCACCGGATTTCGGCGATTCGCAGCCGGTCCCGTGACATCGTCGGGATGACCTGCCGGATCGGGCGAGCAGTCTACGGCACGATCGGGATGCTGCGGGATCTCGTTGAATCGGGTGAGAGCATTCTGCTGCTCGGCCGGCCCGGAGTCGGCAAAACGACCATGTTGCGAGAAACGGCACGTGTGCTGGCCGATGATCTTCGCAAACGGGTGATTGTTGTCGATACCAGTAACGAGATTGCCGGTGATGGGGATATTCCCCATCCCTCGATCGGGCGTGCCCGCCGAATGCAGGTGCCAACACCGTCGTTGCAGCATGCGGTGATGATCGAGGCGGTCGAGAATCACATGCCGGAAGTGATCGTCATCGACGAGATCGGCACCGAGCTCGAAGCCGCGGCTGCCAGAACGATCGCAGAGCGCGGTGTGCAGTTGATTGGCACCGCACACGGCAACACGCTGGAAAACCTGATGATGAACCCGACGTTGTCCGACCTCATCGGCGGCATTCAGTCCGTCACGTTGAGTGACGAGGAAGCCAAGCGTCGTGGGACCCAGAAGTCGATTCTGGAGCGCAAGGCTCCGCCTTCCTTCTCCGTCATGGTCGAGATCCAGGAGCGTGATCGATACGCACTCTACAAAGACGTTGCCGAGTCGGTCGACATCGTTCTCCGCGGGGCTGAACCGGACATCGAAATCCGGGAACGCAAAGCAGACGGCAGCGTCGAAGTGAGCGCGGTGCGACCGAAGCGATCACAGGACGAGCTCGAACAGCAGTCATCTCGCCGGAGCAAGCGTGGGCGCAACGATCGCGGACGCACGAGCGATGAACTCGATCGAGAAGCAGAACGACGAGCTCCGTCAGCTCAGGCGCAAGAGCAACCGTCGGTATCGCCGCCGAAGGCAATGTTTGGCACGGGGCGGGGAACTCGCGAGAAGCCAGTCCGGATCTTTGCGTTTGGTGTGAGCCGAAACCGTCTGGAGCAGGCCATCAATCAGATGAGCGTTCCGGCAACGATCGTTCGCGATCTGAAGAGTGCCGACGCGGTCGTCACGTTGAAGAACTACTATCGCCAGCGGCCAAAGCCGCTGCGCGAGGCGGAATCTCGCGGGTTGCCGGTCTTTGTTCTGCGCAGTAACACGACGGCCCAGATGGCGAACCTGCTGGGATCGCTCTTCAGTGATTCCCGTTCCGAGGAGCGGGAGAATCTTGCCGAAGAGTGGTCTGACGGCGCCGACGAAGGTGGCGATATCCCGGAAGACCAGATTGCTGCGGCGATGTTCGAGGCCGAAACCGCGATTCACGATGTGCTCCGAGGAGCCAAGAGCGTCGAACTGCGACCACAGGGTTCACGAATTCGCCGCCTGCAACATGAACTCGCCGAGCGATACAACGTGGAGTCACGGAGTCTTGGCAGCGAACCATTCCGCCACGTTGAGGTGTTGAGGCGAGGTGAGTTCGGGTGAGCCTGTTCGTCTCGTTCGAAGGTCCGGACGGAGCCGGAAAATCGACGCAGATAACGCTGGTTTCCGAGCGAATTTCCAGGGCCGGATACGACGTCGTTGAAACCCGCGAGCCGGGAGGTACGCCGCTCGGTGAGCGGGTTCGTTCTGTGCTGCTGGATCCCGGGGATCATGAGATTGTGCCGAGAGCTGAAGCGTTGTTGATGACTGCTGCCAGAGCGCAACATGTGGACGAGGTCATCCGACCCGCTCTCGAACGTGGCGCGATCGTTCTCTGTGACCGGTTCGTCGATTCGACGCTGGCGTATCAGGGAGCCGGCCGCGGTCTGCCACAGGGCGAATTGACCGCGCTGCAGGAGTTTGCGCTTCAGGGGATCCACCCGGATATCGTCATCCTTCTCGATATCCCGTCTGATGAGGGAATTCAGCGACGTCATGGGTCCGGCGTGCCGCTCAACCGGCTTGATCAGGACAACAGTACGTTTCACGAGCGCGTGCGGTCGTGGTATGTTCAGGCCGCGCTAGACGATCCGGCGCGTTGGGTTGTGTTTGACGCACGACGTAGCCCGGAGGATCTGGCAGATGATGTTGCCGAGACGATTCTGAAGCGGCATCGTAAGAATTACGCGGAAACCGGCGCGAACAGGACTGAGGAATGAAACTCGTATTTGCGGTTGTGCAGGGAAAAGACGCCGAAGGGCTGACCGATGCCTTGCGCGCCAGTGGCTACCGCTTCACTCAGGTCAACAGCGCCGGTGGATTCCTTCGAGAGCAGAACGTCACCGTCATGATCGGTGTTGACGATGCTGCTGTTCCGGATGTGCTCCGGGTGGTAAAGCAGAGTTGCTACAGCCGCACGCAATACGTGAATCCGCTGCTCCCGGTCATTGAGCCGGGCGAGTTCTACGTACCGAACCCGGTTGAAGTGCAGGTTGGCGGGGCAACGGTCTTCGTGCTGAACGTCCGCAACTTCGAACGAATGGGTCTTTCACCTGACGCAGGTCAGGACTGACCGCTGGAGTTTGACCGTCCATGGAAGCGTTGATCGCCCGCGCCGTACAGGTTCTGATCGCACTGGGCGGCGCCTACATTCTGACGCTCTGGTTTGCGATCGTTGTCTGGACGTTTCAGGATATCCAGGCGCGAAGCCGGAGTGTCGTTGCTCAGATTTTCTCTACCCTTGTGGTTCTGATCTTCTCGATCCCCGGTTTGCTGATCTATCTCATCCTCCGACCGCGTTATACGCTGGACGATGCGTTCCAGCGATCGCTCGAAGAGGAATACCTGATGCAGGACCTGGAAGAGCTCCCGCTGTGCCCAGGTTGCCAGCAATATGTCGAGGATGACTGGGTATTCTGCCCGAACTGCCGGACCGAGCTGCGAGACAACTGCATCTCCTGTGATCAGCTTATCGACCTCCGCTGGGAGATCTGCCCGTTCTGTGGAACCGAGCAGTATGAGGACGAAGATGCACTGCCGGAGCCGATTGTTCAACCAGTCATGTCTCCGTCTCCACAATATCTCGGGCGTCCGCATCTGAACCCTGCTGAAGCCTTCCGACTCACCGAGAGTCAGGAACAGACGAGGCCGATCATTCCGGC
Organism: Thermomicrobiaceae bacterium; assembly: GCA_007133615.1. GTDB lineage: Bacteria > Chloroflexota > Chloroflexia > Thermomicrobiales > Thermomicrobiaceae > SLMJ01. The sequence goes on from SLMJ01000410.1 coordinate 4,354, forward strand.
AACGGTCCGGGTAGACCTGCGAAGTGGAGATGTGCTGACCGAACCAGTACCTGAACTGCCATTGTCTTCGCCGATCAGGTCGCTGGATGGCGGCGGTGAACCTCGACGGGTCTCGCTCGACGGGAATGGATATCACTCGCAGGTTCGAGAGTCCAGTGATGATGCTGTCGATGGAGGGAGTTTGCAGAAGAACGATCGTTTGGATGTCTATGATGAGCAGCTAGTCGAGTCCGATATCGATGACGAAGCTGATTCTCCTCCCGATGGGGCTGCCCCTGAATCAACCAGTGAGGACGTTTCCGGAACCGTATCGTCGACCAATGAGAACGCTGACGACGAGGCCAGCGGACCTTTCAAGGAAGAATCACCTGAACGATCACAGAAACCTCGAAAGCGGCGTTCCCGGCGGAAGAAGTCGACCACGAGCGGGAGTAACAGCAGTTAGCTCGCGGACACCTGCTAACAGGGTCTCACTTCCCGGTCCAATTCAATCAAGGCATCAGCATGCGCGCTGCCATACTGACTCCGCGGCGAAACAGTTTCGTACCGGGAACGCGTGACTCCCCGCTCAGCAAGTTTCTCAACGCATCCTCAAGCAACGGATACTCGAACGTGAAGCCTGCGGATTCGAGCCGTTTCGGTATCGCATACTGCCCCAGAAGAATCGTGTCTGCGACCTCGCCGAGCGCTGTCCGCATTACGGCTTGCGGAACCGGGAAGAACGACGGCCGATTCATCACTTTGCCGATAGTGTTGGCGAACTCCTGATTGCTGACCGGCCTAGGGGAGCAGATGTTAAACGGTCCACTAAGGTCACTCTGGTGCAACAGGAATCGAATCGCGTTGACCTCGTCTTCAATGTGGACCCACGAAATCCCCTGTGTACCTTTCCCAGTCCGACCGCCGGCGAATAGATAGAACGGCATCGCAAGAGGCGGCAACGCTCCCTCTTGAAGATTGAGTACCGGTCCCGAGCGGATAATGATCCGACGCGTGCCAAGGCTCTCGATCTCCTGAGTGCTCTGTTCCCACTCGACGCACACGCGTGCAAGAAAATCAGTCCCTGGCGGATCGCTTTCCTCGGAATACGAGTGTTCACGATGCCCGTAGTAGTTGATCCCTGAGGCCTGGACGAGTAACTCCGGAACATGCCCCGAAGATCGCACGCCGTCGACAATCGCTTTCCCTGCATCCAGTCGGCTCTGACGAATTAGTTGTTTCCGTTCGTCCGTCCATCTTCCCCCGCTGAGATTGGATCCGGCGAGGTTGACGATAGCATCGGCGCCTTCTAACAGGTGGCTCCATCCCTCACCTGTCCTGGCGTCCCAAGTGGCGATCTCGATGTGATCCAGGAGATCTGGAGGCCGATTCGAGCCGCGCGACAGGATTATCACCTGATGACCCTCCGCGGCGAGCTTCTTGGTCAGCGGTTTGCCGATGAGTCCTGTTCCTCCGGCGACGATAACTTTCATGGATCGTTCCTGCTCGTCCTTTCGAGTCGAGAAGAGTACCTTCATGCTGCGTCCGCTCACGCAAGAAAAGAGCCGGGAACGAGGATATTCGGGCGCTCACTAATTGGTTGATACGATCATTCTCGATCGGCGCCGAGTGACGGAACAGCCTGAGGCCGGATCATGTAATTGAACTTCGTGCGGAACGCCTGGTAGAAATCGGTTCCTTCGACCATTACGAGCCGGAACTCGGCCGGGGCCGCCGCAACCTTGATGATGTCCCCGCGCTGAAGTTCACCATCCGGGGTACCATCCAGTAGCAGGTCACACGGGCTGTCATTGACGATGACCAGTTCGATTGCAGCGTGCTCAGGAACGACGAGATTCGTCCGAATCGGTGAGTGAGGGCAGATCGGAACGACTGCGAATCCCCGAACGCCGGCACCGAGCGCGGGGCCACCGGCGGCCATGCAGTAGGCCGTGCTTCCCTGCGGCGTGGCGATGATCATGCCGTCGCCGGGATACGTGTTGACGAACTGGCGGTCGATGTAGACCTCGATGTCGACCATGGAAGCGCCGCTGCGCAGGACAACATCGTTCACGGCCCAGCCGGAGAACAGCGTGGCGCCATCGCGAGTCAGCTCGGCGGAAAGTGTTGGGCCGGACTGGACGCGGTATTGTCCGCTGATGAGTAGATCGAGCGCGCGTTGCCATTCGTTCCGCTCGATCATCGCCATGAATCCGATTTTGCCGACATTGATGCCCAGGAGCGGGATATCCGGGTAGGTATGCGCCATCCGCATGATCAGCCCGTCGCCGCCCAGTGCAACGATGACATCCACTTGTCCCGGATCCTGCTGGAGATCTTCCTCGAGAACGACCGTGCAGTTGTTGTGATTCAGCCATTCAGCCACTTCAACGCCGAGGTCCTGTGCCTCGGGCTTGCTGCGTGCACTGACAAGGCCGATCCGAATGCTCATACTTGATGGCTCGATTCACACTACTGACCGGCCGAGTGCGCGTACAATAATCGCAGACGGCCGACGCAATGGTATCGCACAGGATCGGGATTCGGAACAACCTCACGACAGTGCCGTGTCGATCACAGAAGTATGGTTCACAGGTGACAGAAACTGACAGGAATCAACCAGGTAATAACCAGCGACGCTCCCGGCTCTATCGCTGTGAGGGAGTCGTCATTCGCCGTCGAGATTTCGGCGAAGCGGATCGCCTGCTCACCTTGATGACGGACAATTACGGCAAGATTCGGGCGTTGGCGAAGGGCACCCGGCGCACGAAGAGCCGACTTGGTGGTCATCTGGAACCGTACGCTCGAACAAGTGTCCTGATCGCAAAGGGGCGGAATCTCGATATCGTTACTCAGGCCAGTGTCATTGATCCGATGCACCAGCTTCGGATGACCGAGCGGTCGATTCTGTATGCGTCGCACTGGTCCGAACTGGCCGACAAATTGATGGTCGAGCAGCAGGAGAATCGATTTGCCTACGGCGCGCTGGTCCGGGCGCTGACCTCGATCGAACACGGCCGGGCTCCGGACGTAACGTCCCGGATTTGCGAATGGGAGTTTCTGTCTGCGGCTGGTTTTCAGCCAGAATTGCTGCTCTGCACCGGGTGCGGTGCGCGGATACAGCCTGGTCAGAACGGATTACATATCGAAGCTGGCGGGGTCGTTTGCCCTGAATGCCACGCCAGGGAACCGCAATCGCGCGATATAAGTAATGATGCGCTGCGGATGCTTCGGGCGATCGGGCGAGGCGATGGTGAGTTGCTGCATGGGCGGGATCTCAGCCAGGTGCTCCTGCGGGAAGTGGAAGACACTTTGCTCGCCTGCCTACGGGCCGCTACCGAACGGGACCTGCAAGCCTATCGGATACTCAGAGAGCTCGAGGACACGCAACCCTCGACGAATGGCTAACGAGCCCGGGCAGTCTTACTTGACTGCCGGCGATCGTTACCCGGCTGGGGAGCTTCTCGCTGAAACAATCGTCCTACGACGCTCAATGCCGCCGCCGCAGTTCCGGCAACTCGCCGCAATCCGGATCGCTGGCGGGCTGTTACTGGTTCTGTGGCACCTGTTCCCCCGCCTGGTCCGGATGATCGACTGGCAACCGGTGTCGGTACGCTCCGCCGTGGAGCGAACGGCTCGGATTTGCGCGAGACCAGATCATCCAGCTCGGAACCTTCGATTGTCTCGACTTCGATGAGCTTCGCCGCTAACCGTTCCAGATCTTCCCGGTGCTCGTGGATGATCTCCAGCGCTAGCTCATGTGCGTCCGAGACGATATCCATCGCTTCCTGTTCCGCAGCGTATGTCGACTGCGGGGAGAGCGGTGGCGTTGTTCCGTTGCCGGCAGAGAGGAGCCCGAAGCGTCTTCCCATGCCGTATCGTTGAACCATGGATGCGGCGATGCTTGTCGCTTGCTCCAGATCGTTGGATGAACCGGTGGTTACCTCTTCGAAGACGATTTCCTCTGCCGCCATGCCAGCAAGCAACCCGGCAAGACGTTGCTCCAACTGCGTGCGAGTCCAGAGTCCACGGTCTTCCTCCGGCGTGATCATCGTGAACCCACCGGCCTGTCCGCGTGCAACGATCGACACCTTTCGCACGGTATCTGAGTAGGGGAGAACGTGCGTTACTAGCGCGTGCCCGGCTTCGTGGTAGGCGACCACCCGGCGTTCGTGCTCACTGAAACGGCGACCGGCCCGGGCAGGCCCGGCAATCGTGCGTTCGAGCGCTTCGGCCATGTGGGCCATATTGATCGCCGGCTGCGAGTCACGGCCGGCGAGAATCGCGGCTTCGTTGACGACGTTGGACAGGTCGGCGCCGGTCAGGCCCGCTGTTCGCGAAGCGATCTCGTCGAGGTTGACATCGCCGGCGATGGGCTTGCCTCGCGCGTGGACGTTCAGAATTGCCCGGCGCGCTTCGCGATCCGGCAGTTCCACGTAGACCTTTCGGTCGAAGCGTCCCGGTCGCAGTAGCGCGTTATCGAGAACGTCTGCCCGGTTGGTTGCGGCGATGACGACGATGTTGCTCCGCTCGTCGAAGCCGTCCATTTCGACCAGTATCTGGTTCAGCGTCTGGTCATACTCCGAACTGTTGTCCGACCGGCCACGTCGACGACCGATCGCGTCGATCTCGTCGATGAAGATGATGGCCGGTTCCAGTTCGCGTGCTTTCTTGAAGAGTTCCCGCACCCGGGATGCACCGACGCCGACGTAGAGCTCGACAAACTCGGCGCCGCTGACCGAGAAGAAGTTCGCGTTGGCTTCTCCAGCGAGCGCTTTGGCGAGCAACGTCTTTCCCGTACCGGGCGGTCCCACAAGAAGCAGACCGTGGGGAATATGTGCCCCGACAGTCCGGAATCGCTCGGGTTCCCGCAGGAAGTCCACGATGTCCGAGACTTCGTGCTTGATCTCTGCAGAACCTGCAACGTCATCGAATGTGACCGGGCTCTGCCCTGCCGGGATCGGGGTAAAGCGATTCTTCCGACCGCCGCCGCCGAATCCGCCCGGCATCATCCGCCGCATCAACAGAATGATGACGACGAATATCAGGCCGACAACCATCAGTCGCACCATGAAACCGGTGCCGTCACCGAGGCCGCCACCGCCTGGTTCGGCGTAAATAGCTGGCCATTGAGATGAAGGGATTTCTGCTTCTGTCATGAGTGCCGTGAGCGACTGTCCCGCCGGCAATGAGCCGGAACGTTCTGTCCCATCCGCCATGAGAATCTCCAGCGAGGTTCCGCTGGAGCCGACCGTGATTTCATCGACCTGCCCGGCTCGAATCTCACCCATCAGGTGGGTCAGATCGGTGCGTTCCGGGTCAGAGCTACCGACCAGCGTGGTCAGCAGGTAGGCGCCGACGGCAACAAGCGCCACCGCCGCAAGGAGTAGCCATCTTCGATTACCGCTAAATCTCATGTGTCATGCTTGCCTCTGGAGACTCGGGGACGAGTCCCGGGTAGGAACGAGTTCAGGAAGCGACATTTTACTCCCTGAAGGATACCGGATCTGTTCCCATTATGCCCGAAACGGGGCGTTATCCAAGGTCAACGAAATAGGATCGGCAGGCACGGTCGATCAGGTCCTGCTCAAGCCTGGGTTGAACGCCAAGATACTTCGCCAGACCGATGAGAATTCGCAGTATGTCGCGGGGATGACAGGCTCGCAGTTCCCGTTGGTTCTTGACGTAATGCTCCCTCAACAGATACACCAGCCCTTGTTGGTCAAAAGGGATGTTGAAGTGCTCGCATTGGCTCTTGAAGATATCCCGGAACTGGTTGGCGCTGGGATTGGTGACGTTGATCTTGCTCTGGATCCGGCGCAGAAATGCGTCGTCGACGAGATCCCTGGGCTTCAAGTTGGTCGAGAAAACGATGACTTCTTCAAACGGCATCTCGATCTTCTTACCTGTCTTCAACGTCAGGAAATCGACACGCTTCTCGAGCGGAACGATCCAGCGGTTGAGCAGGTCAGTCGGGCGAACCTGTTGTCGACCGAAATCGTCGATCAGGAACATCCCGTTATTGGCCTTCATCTGCAGCGGAGCTTCATAGACCTTTGAGATCGGGTCGTAAACGAGATCCAGGCTGCTCAACGTAAGTTCACCGCCGACCATAACTGCCGGGCGCTTGCAGAGAACCCAGCGACGGTCGTACTCCACTCGTCCCGGCGGAACCGGCACCGGGTCGTGGTTCTGAACGTCGAGAACCTTGATTACCTGCCCGTCAACGGTGATGGCGTGTGGAATCAGAACGTACCCGCCAAGCAGTTCGGCCATGCGCTCGGCAAGGGCAGTCTTCCCGTTTCCTGGCTCACCGAACAGGAACATCGACCGCCCGGTGTTGACGGCTTGCCCGATCTGGTCGACTGTTTCATCGCCAACAACCATGTCGGACATCGCTTTGACAACTTCTTCGCGACTGACCCGCTCAGGACCCTGTGCCTGTTCCAGGACCATTGTCTGATAGGCCTCGAGCGTCACTGGGGCCGGACCAGCGTATGCAGTCCGGTCGATCTGTTCCTGGGCACGGATCGACCCTTTTGGGGTGAGCGTGTACTGGTAGGCCAGTTCGCCGAAACCTGACGATCCGGAGACCTCGACGTATTCTTCCCGTTTGAGATAACTCAGTGCTCGTTCGAGGACGTTGAAGTAGGGGAGGCAGAGGTGTTCGGAGAGCGCCTGGCCAGTGATCATGCCTTGAAAGTAGATGACCTTCAGCGAGAGATCCGCGATGAAGATGAGTTCCAGCCCGGTTTGCTCAACGCTGGTCGGCTCCTGTGCCGCAAGCATCCGGGTTGTTGGTCCTGCTGGCGCGACTGACATGCGTTCGCTTTCCGATCCTCTGGTCTCCACACGTATCATGTAACCCGGATAAAGCGTAATCTGTGGGACGCTTGAGGTCAGTAGCTAAATTGTATCGATCCGATGCGTTCGGGCCGCTATTCAGGGGTACGCAGGTACCCGTTTACACGCGTACGAGGTGGCTACGGAAGCACAACCTCATCGCCCTCTTCCAGTCCATCTGCGATCTCGACCATGCCGCCGCTGCGGATACCGGTCCGGATTTCCCGCTCCTCGATCTTGCCATCAACCAGCACGTCAACGAAGGTCCGTCGACCGACAGTCTGAAACGAACCTTCCGGCAGGAGCAGAACATCTCGCCTGACTTCAGCGGTGATCTCGACTTCCGCGTTCATTCCAGGAAGGATCAGCAGATCTTCGATGCCGTCGAACCGGATAGTCGCCGGGAAGACCGTGGTGCCTCCCACCGTCTCGGCTCGGCGGGCGATCGAGTGGATCTCGCTCTCGATCTCTCTATCCGGGAATGCTTCCAGCACAATCCGGGCGTCTGCACCGACCGAGATCAACGGCAGGTCGACCTCGTCAATGTTGGCGTTCAGTTCGAACTCGTCCAGCTCGGCAAACTGAACCAGCTCGGAACCCTCGCCGACCGGATCACCCTCGGTGACGCTCACGTGGATGACGGTGCCGTCGAATGGAGCGAGAACAAGGCTTCGGGCACGCATTGACTCCGCTTCACTCAGCGCTTCCTCGGCATCTTCGACCTGCTGCTGGGCAGCAACGCGTTCAGCAATCTCCTCAGCTGTGACCGGCTGGTCTGCCTGGTTGAGCAGAGAGAGATTGGTTTCGGCCTGCTCCAGGATCTCCCGAGCTGCTTCGATCGCCTCGTCAAACGGCTGCCGGTTCAGTTGCATCAGAACGTCACCCTCCTGGACCTCATCGCCAGGAATGACCGGTACAACGTCAACTTCCGTCGTTGCTGGTGAGACGAGCTGAACCGAATCCCGCATCGAAACCGTTCCGACGGATTCGATTGTGACGTCGATATCTCCTCGTGAGACCTCGACCGTTTCTTCTCGCGTGTCCTGGCTCAGCCAGGCGATTGCGCCGATGATCACCACGATCACAACGATGACAGCGCCACCGGCGATCAGAATCCATTTATTCATAACGAAGCACCTGAATGGGACGTATTCGAGCGGCAATGATGGCGGGACCGAGCGATGCTGCGGCGCTCGCAATCACGGCAACGAGGAATGCGCCGATAAACGCAACTGCACTGAAGTGGAATTCCAGGCCGAACAGCTGGCGGCTGGTAAGGTCGACCAGATAACGAGCGAGCGGATATCCGAATATCAGCCCGAGTGCATAACCAAGTGTGGCAAGGGCGACTCCCTCTGTCACCAGCAACCGGACAAGTTGCCGTGTGCTGGCTCCAACACTGCGCAAAATTCCAAACTCCCTGCGTCGCTCGGTGAGGTTGATAATAAGCGTGTTCACGATTCCGGCAAGACCGACTAATGCAACGATAGCCACCATAGCGTTCAGCATCAAGGTAAGGATGCCAATAACTCGTTCCGCGGCCTGCTGATCCTGATACATCGGAACTGTCTGGGGCTGATGTATCGCGAATGTTTCCTCGATGTCAGCAAGTATTCGTTCGACCTGCTCCGGCTCCGTCTCAGACAATTGCATCGCGAAAATACCGGCTTGCTGGCCGCGCCCCAGCATCCGGTTCTGATCTTCAATTCGCATAAACACTTTTCCGATTGCGTCCGCACCCAGGAAGGTGCTCTCGTCGTCCACAAGACCGGCGACCTCGATCAGATGAGACTGGCCACCCATATCGAGTGTCATGACGTCACCAACTTCTGCATCGATCTCGCGACCGAGATTCGTTGTCAGGACAACCTGGACCGGATTTCCCCGGCTAATCCACCGCCCGTCCGTCAAACGTGCGGTGTAAATGTGCGTGTCTTCCGGGAGTCCCCAGACAGTTGTATTCGTCGAACCCAGCGAAGCCCGGTTCCGGAGCCACGGCTCGGCCCGTTCTACCTCAGGGTGTGTTTCGATGCGCCGGTTGAACCCGATATCGATCGGTTGCTCGAACTCGACCCAGCCCTCACCGCCGTAGAGCTCGTAGAGATTATCTACCGTTATCGAAACGGACCGGTTGACGGCTTCAGTCCCGAGGAAGGCGCTGACCGCGACGGCGACGACCAGGACCGTAATTGCCGCGCGCCCCGGGCGGCGCGCCAGATTGCGCACTCCCATGGCAAAAACAGAACCGAATCGCGCCGCGAATATTGTGAACCGATGGACCACCCCACGACGGAAATCGGCAACCACGCCGATATTGCGCAGGAGTTCCGCGATCTGTCGACGAGTGTTCATCCAGGTCGGAATCAGCGCGGATACAATCGCGACGCCGACGCCGACAGCGAACGCAAGCGCAACGTCAGTTAGCGTGATGGAGAATCCGGGCAGAAAGAGCCCCGATAAACGGGCAAGGTAGGCGGTTAATAGCCGACCTCCGATCAATCCGAGGGCGAGGCCCAGGACAGCAGCGACGAGACCGATCATCGTGGCAAATCCAAGGTAGCCGACGATCATACTCCGCCGGCTCCCACCGACCGCCTTGATGATTCCGATCTGGCGTGTCTCTTCCACCATGATTGCGGCGATCGTGTTCACCACGAGGAAGCCGCTGAGTGCGAGACCGAGGACCGAGAATACCCGCAGCAATACGAGAAGGGTTTCCAGTTCGCGGCTCCCGGTAAACACCTCCGGGTCGCGAATGTTGGGGCTGCCGGTGCCAATACCGCGGCGATTCAGCATTTGGGTGATGGAGCTTGCGGTCGCGCTGGCCTGCCTGGGATCATCCAGGCGGACCATAAGGAAGTTGTTGTATTGCCGCCCCTCGAAACGCCGTGCCTCCACTGCCGGTAGGAATGCGGTTGCCCGGTTCGCAACCGTCGGGTCGATTGCCTCCGGCACCTGGACGAACCCGCTGACCTGGACGTAATGGGTCGGTGCTCCTCCGGTGCGCTGGAGCGCGACGGTATCGCCGATGCCAATGTTCAGGACATCTTGCGCTGCGAAATCGTAGACGACTTCCCCGCGGCCCGGGTACCTCCCCTCGATCAGTTGCATCTCGGAGAGCCGGATGTTGTGGAAGTCCTCTACGCCAATCAACCGTGTGCTGAACCAGCCGGCGCCAGCGGATGTCCGTGTCGTCCGAACCATGCGGGTATCAACGGTCTGCACGTTTTCCTGCCGGGCGACGAGATCCAGGAGAGTTGGTGATATCTGGCTGACAAATACCGTGAAGTCCGGTTGACGGGCACCGGCATAGGTCTCCCGCTGGGCGTCAGCCAGATTGTGGCCGGTGTGGTTTATGGCGACGAGCCCGGCGACGCCGAGAACGATCCCGATGATCGTCAGAACGGTACGAAGCGGACGCCGTTGCACATCGCGGAATGCTTTGATGAGAAGCGTAATCATCGGATTGGGGAAGTCTCCGGGCGATTGATTGAACGAAGCAGAAGTATATCAACGAGCCCAGCTGGTTGGCGTGGGGTCCGTCAACGGAGCCAGGCTGGAGAATATGACGATCTCGATTGCGCAATAGTTTGTGTGGCGTACGCATGGGTCATAATTGACAGAAATGCGCGATCGATTTCAGGTGTAGTTTCCATCTCGGGCGTTTCGTGTTAAAGTAGGGCAGTCTGAGCTAGAGGTAGTAAATTGTGGCAGATGCAAGGTCGGTGACTACAGGGTTTGCCTTTTGAGATGTTTCGCCAGAATGACTCTATTCATACATATGGCACCGACGTGTGGTGGATCGAAAGGGGGTGCCTGATTCCACCGCGCACTGATCGAGATGGGGCAAATAGTGAAAGATCACAGTCAGGTGATCTGATTTGCCTGCTACTTATGCAGGAGGAAATGAATTCATGGGTTTTTCGGATAGCCAGAAGCTGCTGGTTGAAGACGTCCTCGCTGGCAGAATCAGTCGTCGTGCGCTTCTGAAGCGTGCGGCAATTCTCGGTGTCAGCGCACCCGTGCTGACCAGTCTGCTGGCTGCGTGCGAGGAAGATGATGACACCGACGATGCGGTCGACACCGATGACGATGTCGACGAACCGGCGGTTGATACCGACGATGATGACGAACCGGTCGATGAGCCGGACGACGATGATGAGCCCGTCGATGAGCCGGACGACGATGACACTGACGACAGTGAAGCTCCGTCGGAGGCCGGTGGCGGTGGCCGACTCGACCTTCTCTGGTGGCAGGCTGTCGATATCATCAATCCACATCTGGCCCAGGGCACGAAGGATTTCGACGCGTCCAACGTCGTATATGAGGCACTCGCCTACACTGACGACGACGGCCAGTTGGTTCCCCGCCTTGCCACAGAGATCCCGAGCGTCGAGGATGGCACGGTCGATGAAGACGGGATGTGGGTCGAGTGGACCCTGCGTGACGACGTCTACTGGCAGGATGGTGAACAGTTCACTGCCGAAGATGTCCGGTTCACCTGGGAATTTGTTGCTGAGGAAGCCACAACAGCGACGACGTTTGCCACGTACGAAATGATCGAGGATATTGAGATCGTCGATGATTTCACTATTCGGATCAACTTCCGTGAGCAGACCCCGGGCTGGTTCGTTCCATTTACCGGTGGTAACGGCCTGATCCTTCCGGAGCACCTGTTCCGCGATTATGTTGGCGCCGACGCGCGTAACGCGCCGTACAACATGGAACCAATTGGCACCGGCCCGTTCAGGGTTACCGAGTTCCGTCCGGCTGACACCGTGTTCTTCGAGCGGAACGAAGACTACTGGGATCCAGGTCAGCCGTATTTCGACACCGTGGAGATGATCGGCGGCGGTGATGCTACAAGCGTCGCACGCGCGGTTATCGTCACCGGCGAAGGTGACTGGGCCTGGAATATTCAGGTTGAGGCCGATGTGCTCGATGCACTCGAGGAGCAGGGCGATGCCGGCTTTGTGCACGCATCACCTGGCGAAAGCTGCGAGCGGCTGATGATCAACTTCGCCGATCCGTGGACCGAAGTTGACGGCGCCTTCTCAGAGCCGAGCACCGAGCACCCGTTCCTGACTGATCAACTGGTTCGGGATGCGATCAAGCTGGCAATTCAGCGCGACGTTATCGCTGATCAGCTGTACGGCCCGGGCGGTGTCACCACTGCGAACAACCTGAACGCGCCGGACTGGGTGGTCAACGAGGACCTGACCTGGGACTTCGATCTCGATGCCGCAGCAGACCTGCTCGATGAGGCCGGTGCTGAAGACACTGACGGTGATGGTGTCCGAGAGTACGACGGCACACCGATGTTCATGCTGTATCAGACCTCGATCAACTCGATTCGGCAGAGCAACCAGGAGATCGTCCAGGACGACCTGAACTCGATCGGATTCGACGTCGAGCTGAAAGCAGTTGACGCTGCAGTCTTCTTCTCGTCTGATGCCGGTAACCCGGATACCTACGGGCACTTCTACGCCGACGTTCAGATGTACACGAACGGACCATCGAACCCGTATCCGGTCAACTGGGCGCAGCGGTTCGCGTCCTGGGAGATCGCAGAGCAGGCAAACGCCTGGGCTGGTGAGAACCCGAACCGGTATGCCAGTGATGAGATGGACGACGTCATCCGCGCGATGGGCACCGAGATGGACCCAGATGCGCAGGAAGAACTCTTCCAGGAGATGAACCGGATTGCTACCGAAGATGGTGTGGAGATCCCGATCGTCTTCCGAACCGGTGTCGAGACGGTAGCCAACGACCTCGCTGGCTATAACCCGGGACCGTTCCGTTCCGACCTCTGGAACATCGGCGAATGGTATCGAGAAGAGTAGAAACCAGCCAACAGGCTGATTACTGAGATCGAACCAGCGAAACCGGGGGATGGCAACGCCATCCCCCGGTTTCTTGACTTTACGATTGCGTACGGTCTTCCCCCGGGGGTCCTGATTAGCCAGGAAGCCGCTTGCACTCGTTGGGCCCCAACCGATTCCGGAACATGCAATAGTCTGACGCCTCCTGCGACCCATCGCTCAGGAATGCGGGTTACGCACGGTCGCACTGCTCGGCGAGAGCTGTGCTCATGCGTCTTTCCCGGCATACTGTCCGAGATGCAATGATGTGCTCTTGTCAATCAGGGTGGTGTTGTGCCAGAATACCCGCATCCTGCGAGATAAGTTGGTAACAATCTACAAGTTCTGTTCAAACGGATGACATCCGGGTCGCTACGTGCAATGGATTCCACAGCGCGCAAGGCAAGACCCATTTATTGACCATTCTCGGGAGGAGTGCAACCACTCCTGACACGAAAGGAGAGGTTCGCATCGCGAGTTACTGATTGTGGATCTTGTGCACCTGGGCAGCGTGGGTTGGAATCGGGTGCAAAGTGTGTGGGAGGTACGATGAATCTGTCCGATAGTCAGAAGTTGCTCATCGAGGATGTGCTTGCCGGCCGGATCAGCCGCCGAACCATTCTGAAGCGTGCGGCCGTACTCGGAGTGAGCGCACCCGTCATCGCCAGCCTGCTCGCGGCATGTGAAGAAGAAGACGATGATGACGAGGTCGTCGACGCCGACGAGCCCGCGACTGAAGA
>SLMJ01000103.1 GCA_007133615.1 Thermomicrobiaceae bacterium
AGCGTCTGTCCGGACCTGATTGAGGAGTGACATGCCGCGCTGATCACCAGCGAATCGAACATCGAATCGCCACGGCCACCGCTCCGGAGCTCATCCAGAATCAGATGGATATTCTTCTCAATGTTCCGTCCCCGCATCATGGCCGGGATTGCCCGCACTGCAACTGATCCGCTTCCAAAATCTTCGATTTCGAACCCGAGCCCGAGCAGATCATCCCGACAGGACTCAAGGGTAGCGATCTGGTCTGGTGTAAGTTCGACGAGCACTGGTTCCAGCAGGCGTTGCTGGTCGAGGTTTCCGCTGTGGTACTGCTCCAGCAGCCGCTCGTATTGCACACGCTCGTGCGCGGCGTGTTGATCGATCAGATACATCCCATCCGGACCTTCGGCGATGATGTAGTTTCCTCCGACCTGCCCCAGAACGCGTAGCACCGGCATGTCATTGCCCGGATCCGGCGGGTGCTCCCGCTCGTGTGGCGGGGACGAATCCGGGTAGTCCGCATGGGGCTCCACATGGGAATGGTTCCCGTTTTCGTATGCGGGTTGCGCAGGTGTATCGGACGGCTGAAGATGCCGGGCCGGATCTGTTGATTGCGGCATCGCGACTCGCTCAGGGTTCGCCAGCGTCATTCTTCGCTGGGCGATCTCTGGACTCATCGGGCTGTGCTGAATCTGCGGAATCTGCTGGTCGGCGGTATAGACCATCAACGTTTCTCGAACAGCTCGCTGCAGGACCTTGAAGATCAATCGCTCGTCGGAGAACCGCACTTCGCGCTTCGTCGGGTGGACGTTGACATCCAGCCGCCCGGGAGGAACGGTGATGTTCAGCACAACGATCGGAAACCGTCCAGCCATGATGAGCGAGTGGTACGCCTGCTCGATCGCGAAGTTCAGCGGGCGATGATCGATCCAGCGGCGGTTGACGGTCACGAACATATGCTGCCGATTGCCGCGGGTGACGGTCGGAAGCCCGATGTAGCCGTCGACTTCGATCTGGGGCCGATCCGGGTCCTCGGGATCCGGCTCCGGGAAAGATGCGATCGGAACCATCTGCGAGGCGATGTCTGAACCGAGAATGCCGACCATCGTGTTTCCGAGATCGCCCGATCCGTCAGTCGACATAACTGATTTGCCATCAACGATCAGATCGAACCGGACCTCTGGAACCGCCAGTGCCCCGGCGGTGATGGTCCGCTGAACGTAGCCGGCTTCAGTGCTGTCGCGCCGCAAGAACTTCTGCCGTGCCGGGACGTTGGCGAAAAGATCCCGAACGCTGATGACGGTGCCGGGTGCGGCCGCTGTGGATTCCGGAGCTTCGACTGAGCCGTGTCGAACCCTGACCCTTGCGCCATGGTTGACGTCTGGCGGGCGGCTTACGATCTGGAAATCACTGACGGCGGCGATGCTCGCCAGGGCTTCACCGCGGAAGCCATACGAGTGCAGGTCTGACAGATCGTCGAATCGTTCGAGCTTTGATGTCGTATGACGTTCGACCGCCGTTTCCAGTTCATCGGCCGGGATACCGGCTCCATCGTCCGAGATCTGAATTAGCTCGCGACCACCTTTTGAGAGTTCTATGGTGATTCGGGTTGCCCCGGCGTCGAGGGAATTTTCCACCAACTCTTTGACCACCGAGGCAGGTCGTTCCACGACTTCGCCGGCGGCGATTTTGCCGATGGTGTGCGAGTCGAGACGGTGGATCGATGATGTGGGGATCGATCTGGAAATCGCCATTGAACCAGCCTGTTCGCGAGTACGTGATGCGGGTGCCGGTCTTTCGCGGACGTTGGGGAAAGTATAGCAGCCTGCCAGGCGACATATCACAGCGTTCGATTCGAGGATTGCGCGCTGACTTCACGACGATGTCAATGTGTCAGCCAGCCGGAATGGGGTTTTCCGCCGCCTGAGAGGGGGGGTGGACGCCCCTGAACGAGGTCCCTACGCGTTCGCTGGGGCAAGTCCGAGTTGCTGCAGGATCGACATCATGTCGTAGTTCCACCAGCTCTCAACGATCTTGCCATCCTTCACGCGAAACATCGTCATGCCAGTGAGTTTGATGGAATTACCCGTCGCGGGCTCACCGGCCATGCTTCCCTGGTGGGTCCCGGTCAAGGTATACCGCTTAACGACGAGATCATCGTCGCCGACCAGCGAATCCAGCGTTGCGTGGAAGTCCGGATAGGTCTCCCACATGGTTTGAGCAAACATCTTCATCCCGTCGAGGTCTCGGATCTCGGGCTGCGCCGGGTCACTGTGGACATACGTCGGCGCAAACAGTTCATCAAACGCCGCAAGATCCTTGTTGTTCCAGGCATCAACTTCCCGCCGGATGAGCTCCTTGTTTTTCTCCACGGACATGGTGTCTCCCTTCAATCGCAGGATCAACACTTATTGTGCCCGATCCGGGGCGTCCACCCAGAGAAGTGAGCAAAATTGACCGGCGACGTCCGCTCTGCCCCAACGAATGTTTGTCCCTTGAATGATGGAATTGACGCTAACATAGCACAGAATGTCCTGTGAGTCCATGGTTTTCTGTTCGGGGAAATTCGGTCAATCGAGTCCGCGTGCTGAGAGGGCGGGATGGGAGGCAATACCGAAACGCCAGTATCGGGTATCTCCACGATTCACGCCGACTCGCGGGCCATTCACGATCTGTTCATGAAGAGATTGCGCCCGCTCGATCCAGAACGGCGGCTTAGCGAGCAGGTGATCGTTGTGGTCGATATCGAGGCCAATACGCCTTCCGAGCCGCCCCGGACCGCTTGCCGACTTATCATCGTGCTCAGGTGACACGATTGAAACCGCTCGAATCAAGACGGCAGACGGTTCGCCTTCCGGGCCTGTTACCACGTTGAAGCAAGGGTACATGCCGTAGGCCTTGTAGACGTAGAGCGTCCCTGGTGGCCCCCACATTGCCCGGACGACGCCATTTCTGCGGAAAGCGGAGTGAGACGCAAGGTCTTCGGGGCCACCGTACGCCTCGGTCTCGACGATGACACCTTCCAGCGAAGCGCCGGAGTGTTCGACGCAGAGACGTGCGCCGAGCAGGTCGCGGGCAACCTGCTCGACGGGGCGGTCATAGAACCGGGTCGGTAGTGGGTTTGCCTCCATTGCTCACTCAGGCGCCGAGGTTGGCCAGACGTTCTTCCAGCAGTGCTTTTCGTTCCTCTGCATCGGCGAGTCGCTCCCGGTGTTTGTTGACCACATGCTCTGGCGCACGGCTGACGAAATTCTCGTTGCCCAGCAGGTCAGACGCTCGTTTGATCTCGTCCTCGACCTCACTGATCTCGCCGGTGAGCCGCTCTCGTTCGGCATCGACATCGACCATTCCGGCCAGCGGAAGATGGATCACCGCGTCGTCAACTACTAGCGAGATAGACTGCTCCGCCGGCTCTTCCCGGGAATCCTGATAGGTCAGGAGGTCACTATCGATTCTGGCCAGGAAGCGGAACACTCCGTCGGCGTCCTGGAACGTCTGCCGGTGCGTGCCGGGGAAGACGTTTGCCGCGATCCAGAGCTTCGGCTCCACGTTCGACTCCGCCCGGGCATTGCGAACAGAGCGAACCGTGTCCATCAGGAAGCTGAACTCATCCTTCGCGTGAGCATTGATCTGGTCAGAATCCGGCTTCGGCCATTCCGCAATCATGATGCTCTCGCCGGTTCCCGGGAGGTGTTGCCAGAGCTCTTCGGTGAGGAACGGCATGTATGGATGCAGCAGCCGGAGGGCGCGCTCGAGTGTATAGACGAGCGTCTGTCGGGCCGTGTCGGCCTCGGCTGACGTTCCCTCGTTAATCGCAACCTTGCTGGCTTCGATATACCAGTCGCAGTACTCCGACCAGATAAAGTCGTACAGTCGCTTTGCCGCCTCACCAAGCTGGAAGCGATCCATCATTTCGTCAACTTCAGCCGTGACTTCCTCCAACCGGGTCAGGATCCAGCGATCGGCAAGCGTGAGACTATCGGTCGGTCTGACGATTCCGCTGGCGTCGGATCGAATGTCGTGGCCATCGACCGAGCGCAGCACGAACCGCGTCGCGTTCCAGATCTTGTTGGCGAAGTTGCGATTGGACTCGACCCGCTGCAGGCTGAGCTTCAAATCAGCCCCTGGTGCACCGGCGGTGATCAGGGCGAAGCGCAGGGCGTCGCTGCCGTAGTCATGGGTGACCTGGGTCGGGTCGATCACGTTTCCCTTTGTCTTACTCATCCGCTGGCCATTCTCATCCCGCACGGTGCCGTGGAAATAGACCGTGTGGAACGGCGGCTCCCCCCTGAACTCCAGTCCGAAGAAAATCATCCGGGCGACCCAGAAAAAGATGATGTCGTAGCCGGTCTCCATGACCGAGCCGGGATAGAAGTAGTCGAGATCTTCCGTTTCGTCCGGCCAGCCGAGCGTGCTGAATGTCCAGAGCCCGGAGCTGAACCAGGTGTCGAGCACGTCCGGGTCCTGACGGACGTTTCCGCTGCCGCAATGTTCGCAGGCGGCCAGGATCTCCTGGTCTGTTGCGGTTTCTTTGCCGCAGTCATCGCAGTACCAGACCGGAATCCGATGTCCCCACCAGAGCTGCCGGGAGATGCACCAGTCGTGGATGTTCTCCATCCAGTGCAGGTAGAGCGTGGTGAAGCGTTCGGGAACGAATTTCACCGAGCCGTTTCGTGCGACTTCAACTGCGGGCTTTGCCAGTGGCTCCATATTGACGAACCACTGCTCGCTGATGATCGGCTCGACGACCGTCGTGCAGCGCTGACAGTGGCCGACCGAGTGTGTGTGCGTCTCTTCACCGACCAGGTAGCCGTCAGCTTCCAGTCGCTTCAGGACGCCCGTCCGTGCGTCCGTGATCGCCATACCGTTGAACTCACCGGCGTTTTCGTTGAGGGTTCCGTCAAGGTTCAGAATGTTGACGCCTGGCAACGTGTTACGCCGGGCGATATCGAAGTCATTCGGGTCGTGATTCGGTGTGACCTTGACGGCGCCCGACCCGAACTCCGGATCCACGTGTTCATCAGCCACGATCTGCAACTTGCGCCCGATGATCGGCAGCGACGCGGTCTTGCCGATCAGGTGTTTGTAGCG
>SLMJ01000238.1 GCA_007133615.1 Thermomicrobiaceae bacterium
ATGGCCGAAGACGGCGACTACGGACCGCCGAACGTTGTGACGAACGAGTCCGGCGACCTGGCAGCCATCGAGGTCGCGGCCGTCAGCGCAACGAGTAGCAGCCGATCGATTGAATCAATTGAACGCCTGCGTGATGAATACATCCCGGAGGTCTTCGCAGGACTGGACGCCAACGTCCTGGTAACCGGTCCGAGCGCCTTCACGGTCGACTTCAACCAGCTCGTGTTCGACTACACCCCGATCGTCTTCGGAATCGTGCTCGGTATGAGTTTCCTGCTGCTGCTCCTTGCGTTTCGATCGATCGTGGTACCGATCAAGTCCGTGCTCATGAACCTGCTCTCTGTTGGTGCTGCCTACGGACTGCTTGTCCTCATCTTTCAGCACGGAATCGGCAACGAGCTCTTCGGCTTTCAGCAAGTGGAACGGATCGACGCGTGGGTCCCGTTGCTGATGTTCACGATCCTGTTCGGGCTCTCGATGGACTACCATGTGTTTCTGCTGAGCCGGATCCGCGAACGCTACGACCTCACCCGGGATAACACCGGTTCGGTCACCTACGGCGTTCGCACAACGGCAAGCATGATCACGGGAGCCGCACTGATTATGGTCGCTGTGTTCAGTGGCTTTTCGATGGGCGACCTGGTCATGTTCCAGCAGATTGGCTTCGGGCTGGCCATCGCGGTGATCCTCGACGCAACTGTCGTGAGGTCGGTGCTGGTGCCGGCGAGCATGAAACTCCTCGGGGACTGGAACTGGTATCTGCCGCCGTGGCTGGGCTGGTTGCCACAAATCAACGTTGAGGGACATACGGTAGAAGGTGCTCAGGCGCCAGCTCCTGAGGTTGACGAGGATCCAGTGATAGCCGAACCAACTGGACACGTGCCTCAGCAACCACTGCCGCCCCTGGTCGAGAAGTTCCAGCGTCAGAATCCAACCGGGGATCACGATTGAAATTAGATGGCCCGGAAAGGTTTTCCGGGCCACCTGTGACCGCCAGATAGTGAGGGACCGTGGCTCAGACGGGCCAGACCCCGGCTCTTCGCCTATTACGTCCCACATCCCGACGTGTTGCTGCAGATTCTCGCGTCTCAGACCATTTGCGACTCTCTTTCGTTGCCATGCAAACGAGCGAGGATATGACCGCGTACTCCTCTCAGGTTAGATGGCTCGACTGACGCGAAGTATCGGAAAAATGTCGTAATCCGGTCGGCGGGAGTCCGGCCGGATGAATACCTGCTAAGCTGTGATCATCGAACCAGCGTCCAGACGAACGAAGCGACAGGATCAGGCAATGATCGATCTTCGCCGAAACTGGTCAGGCAGCCGTACGTTCCAGGCGCGTGAAATACATCAGCCAAAGACACTTGATGACCTGCAGCGAATCGTCTCGAAGAGTGAACGTGCCAAGGCAATCGGATCGCGACACTCCTTCAATTCCATCGCCGATACCTCGGGTGATCTCATTTCACTGGAGCACTTCGATCACGTCGTCGAAATCGATGAACAGACGAGCTCTGCAACCGTCGGTGGCGGCATGCCGTACGCTAGCTTCTGCAGGGAGTTAGACGCCGCCGGGTATGCGGTGCATAACATGGCTTCCCTGCCACAAATCACACTCGCCGGTGCCTGCTCGACGGCAACCCATGGATCGGGCGACTCGTGCGGGAATCTCGCAACCGCGGTTCGCGCACTCACACTCGTGACAGGCAATGGCGAACTCGTCACTCTCGATCGCGAGACGAATGAAGATGATTTCCGTGCAGTGGTTGTTGGAATCGGTGCATTCGGAATAATCACCGAGATGACGCTGGATCTCCGGCCCGCCTTTCAGGTTCGACAGGACATCTACGAGGAACTTCCGCACTCGCAGCTCTGGAAACACTTCGACGAAATCATGTCGCTCGGATACAGCGTGAGTCTGTTCACCGACTGGCAGGGACGCACAGTCAACCAGCTCTGGGTGAAACGGATCGTCGAACCGCAGTCGACGATTACGGCGGAACAGGAGCTTTTCGGGGCGCAGCTCGCAACGGTGGTGGTCCATCCATCGCCCGGGAAACCGGGCGCGGACTGCAACGATCAGCTCGGAGCGGTCGGTCCCTGGCACCAGCGTCTACCACACTTCCGTGACGATGCAGTCGGCCCGACTGGGGAAGATCTCCAGACGGAGTATTTCGTCGATCGTCGATACGCGGTCGATGCGCTTCAGTCAGTGGCAGAGCTTGAAGATGAACTCCGCCCGCTTCTGAAAACGTCGGAGATCCGGACTGTTGCCGCGGATGATCTCTGGATGAGCACCGCATTCGAATCTGATTGCATCGGCATCCACTTCAGCTGGCAAATGGACCTCCCGGCAGTTGAGGACCTGATGCCATTGATTGAACAGCAGCTACGCCCGTTCAGCCCTCGACCACACTGGGGCAAGCTCTTCACGATGCCGTCCGATGAGATCGCGCCGCGCTATCCACGCTTTGAGGATTTCCGGGCACACGTGGAGAAGTACGACCCCAACGGCACCTTCAGAAACGAGTTTCTGGATAATCTGCTTTCGGTCAGATAAGCGCAATTCCGGTCGTCGTGCCGATCATCTTCGAGAATAATTGAGCGAACGCGGAAGCGGCGGGAATGCTGCGAATCCATTCGCAAAGACGGGTGCATCAATGGGAACGGCGACACAAATTGAACGACACGGCGTTGCTGACGAGGTTGACCGGAAACTAAACGAGTTACTCGATCATGCCAGAGCGCAACCAGGCGTCAACCACGCGATTCTGGCAATCGAGCGACTGGATCAGACATTCCGGTGGGTTGGCGCAACCGGCGACGCCCATCCCGATGGGCCGCCGATGAGCCTCGACACGCCATACTGGATCGCCAGCGTCACCAAACTGTACATCGCAGCCTCCACGTTCAAGTTGATCGAGCAGAATGCGCTTCATCTCCGAACGCCGGTAACCGAGCTGCTCCCGGCCGCGATGATCGACAGTTTGCACCGGCACAAGGGCGTCGATTACTCGGACCTCATCACGGTCCAGCATCTTCTTGGACACAGCTCAGGACTGCCAGATTACCTCGAGGAGAGCTCAAAGGGCACCACGCCTCTGCTCGACGCCATCGCGGAGAACGATCGGGCGTGGACGATTGATGATGCCGTCAGGATTGTCCGGGAGGATCTGGTTCCACATTTTCCACCGCAGGATCTCGACGCCCGCCGGCAGAAGATCCGCTATTCGGACACGAATTATCAGCTACTGATTCAGATCCTGGAGCATATCCACGAACGGTCGCTCGCCGACGTGTTCGAGCGTGACTTCTACACGCCGCTTGCTTTGACGTCGACTGGGCATCCTGGGCAGCATGGACTCAATCACTCACCAGCGACCGTCTGGGCAGGAGCAACAGCGCTGGACCGTCCGAACGCCATGCGAAGTTTTCGAGATCTTGTCAGCACCGTTGATGACCAGGTCCGGTTCATGCGGGCGCTGGCCACGGGAGGCCTGTTCGAGCGTACCGACACGATCTACCGGATGATGGGGAACTGGAATTCCTTCCCGTTTTCGTTGAATCCGATGCCGAAGTCACCAGTATGGCCGATCTCGTATGGACTTGGCGCGATGCGCCTTGCGATTCCGCGTGTCTTTACACCGTTCACGCCAATCCCGTCGGCTATGGGACATACCGGAGTTTCGGGGTCATGGCTGTTCTATTGCCCGGACCTCGAAGTCGTGGTTGCTGGTACCGTCGACCAGTTCGAAGCTGCAGCATTCCCGTTCCGCTTCCTCCCGAGACTGATCAGTACGCTGCAGGACACATTGAAGAGGAACTGACATGCAACGCATCCGCGAAGTGTCCGTTGAGACGATTAGCCAGATGGTTTGCGATACGTGTCTCGAGATGAACTACGTTGCCGGCGAGGACATTCGCCATGCATACGACATCGCACTGGAGCGGGAAGTTTCGCCGCTCGGCAGGCAGGTCCTCGAACAGATCATCGAGAACGTCTCTGTTGCCGCAGAAGACCGCGTCCCGATGTGTCAGGACACCGGTACCGTAGTCGTCTTCGCGGAGGTCGGGCAGGACGTTCACATTACCGGTGGCGCCTTCGAGGATGCGGTCAACCAGGGCGTAAGCGAGGCGTACTCCGTTGGATACCTGCGGAAATCAATGGTGACAAAGCCATTCACCGACAGAACCAATACCCGAGACAACACTCCCGCGATCATTCACACTCGCCTGGTACCGGGCGATTCGATTCAGCTATCGATCTTCGCCAAGGGTGGCGGCGCGGAGAATATGAGCCGCCAGGCGATGCTGACTCCCGCCGACGGCCGGGACGGAATCCGACAGTTTGTGCTGGAAACGGTTCAGATCGCCGGGCCGAACGCGTGTCCACCCGTCATCGTCGGGATCGGGATCGGCGGAACGTTCGATTCGGTTGGCCGTCTCGCCAAGCACGCCCTGCTGCGAGAGGTCGGGTCCGAGAATCCTGATCCGGACTCCCAGGCGTTCGAGGCGGAGATTCTCGCTGAAATCAACCGGCTTGGAATCGGACCACACGGGTTTGGCGGCCGGATAACGGCGCTCGGCGTGCACATCGAGTGGCTCCCCTGTCACATCGCCAGCCTTCCGGTCGCGGTTAACCTGCAATGCGGGCCGGCTGCCCGTCACCGCTCCGTGCGCATCTAGACCCGCTTCACATCCCGCCGGCCGTTCTGCTCTCTGGTTTCTCAGAGAAGCCCTTCAATGTGAATCGCGCGATCAACGCTCTCGATGCATGAAACGGCCGGCGGATGTATCTCCGCCGGCCGCTTTCGTTCAGACTCAACTTTGGTTCTCAGCGTTACCGATCAGCGTAGGCTTCTTCTTCCTCACGGCGCTGCTCTTCCTGATAGCCGCGGTAGGCGGTGAAGACACCCCACGCAGTCACCAGCACCCAGAGCGGTACGAGCAAGCCCCAGAGCAGGAAGTTGATCGCGGTATTCGCCGTACCTGAGATATCCAGATTTTCGATGTCACCAGTGGTTCGCTCGATGTTCGACGCCAGCACACCGAGTTCGTCCTGACCGGTGTCGATGAAATCATACCCGACATCAAGGTGCGTGACCCATTCGGTTTCGACCTCGACGTTTGTGTCTTCGAGCTGAGCCCTGATATCGGCCAGATCGCCAGCGATGTCGTTTACTGCACCCTGCATGTCACTCGAAGTGCCCATCAGGACGACACGCTCGTCATCAATCCGATTCACCAGAGAGCGAACCTCTTCAAGGCTGTTCGCTTCAACTTCATCGATGAAGTCGTTGACCACAACGATCATGTCGAGACGTTCGTCTTCAATGTCGTCGCGCATCGCCCAGAGATCATCGATGGCGGACCGAGCTTCGACAAAGCCTGCATCTTCGATCTCGTCGACCAGATCGCCCATCAGCAGGATCAGATCAACCCGGTCTTCATCGAGCGCATCGCGCAGCTCTTCGACTTCGTCAAGCGCGGCGCGTGCCTCACCGAGTCCCTGCGATTCGAGTTCGTCAATCAGGTCGTGCGTAGACAGGAAGAGATCTGCCCGATCTGCATCGAGTTCATCCTGGAACTCTCGCAGATCCATTACGGACTCACGGGCGTCATCGATGCCCATCGCTTCCAGGTCGTCGATCAGATCATGGGTAACCATGAACAAGTCTGCTCGCTCGGTATCGAAGTCGTCTCGCAGTTCTTCGAGGTCATCAAGCATTGCCCGAGCATCTGCGATCGTCGCGTCCTCGATCTCATCGATCAGATCGTTGACGACGATGACGAGATCCATGCGCTCGTCATCAAAGTCGGCCTGGACGTCTCGCAGGTCCTGAACGAATTCGCGAACGTCGGTAACACCCATCTGTTCCAGATCATCGATGAAGTCGTGTCCAGCGACGACCAGATCGATCCGCTCATCCTCGAAGTCTGCATGGAGGTTATCGAGCTCCCGCAGAATCTCGCGGATGTCTTCCAGTGCCGGTTCACTCAGTTCGTCGATCAGGTCCTCGGTCATCGCGACGATCTCTGACCACTCACTCTCGAGCTCATCGATCAGAAGATCGACATCTTCCTGAACCGGTTCCAGTTCAAATCCGAGTACGAGGACTTCGCCGTCTTCTTCGAGTCGATCCGCTTCGTCACGGATGGCCTGGATGTCCGGTGCTTCAATGCCAAGCTCTTCTTCCGCGTCCCAGAGCAGCGTCTGGAGCTCGTTGGCAAACATCCGGAGATCAGAAGGCGTGATCGTGTAGAGCTCTTCAAGATCAACTTCGTCCTGCTGCTCTGCTTCGTCGAACAGCATGTCCAGCGTATCGCGGGTGATCGTGAAGATCTCGTCCGACTCCTCGTCAAGCAGTCCAACAAGGTCCTGCAGGTCGACGATCGCGGCTTCGGTGTCGTCGACAGCGAGTCGGAGCTCGTCGATCAGGTCTCCAGCGCTTACCACAATGTCGCCAGATTCAACATCCAGATCATCGAGGATCTGGCGGAGATCGTCGGCGAAAAGCTCACCGTCATCGAGCACTTCGTCGATCATGTCCCAGAAATCGTCGCCGAGAACGAATAGCTCATCGGCTTCGCCGTCGATCTCATCGATCACGTCACGAATGTCAACGAGGCTCGCTTCGCCGTCATCAAGGAAGAGGCGGATTTCCTCGAATGCATCGTCGCTGAGAGAGAT
This sequence comes from Thermomicrobiaceae bacterium, assembly GCA_007133615.1. Taxonomy (GTDB): domain Bacteria; phylum Chloroflexota; class Chloroflexia; order Thermomicrobiales; family Thermomicrobiaceae; genus SLMJ01. The sequence goes on from SLMJ01000238.1 coordinate 6,692, forward strand.
GACATCGGCGGATTCAGCATCAACATCGTCGACGAATGTTCGGAGATCGATCAGCGCCGTTTCGCCATCGTCGAGAATCTCATCGACCATGTCCCAGAAGTCGTCGCCGGCGATGAACAGGTCACCGGACTCTTCGTCCATCTGGTCGACCAGGTCTCGCAGCTCGATCAGTGCGTTGTCGCCCTCATCGAGCAGCTCCTCCAGGAATTCCAGCGCATCATCGCTGATCGCGATAACGTCAGCGGTTTCGTTGTCGATATCGTCGATGAAGTCTCGGAAATCTTCGAGCGTGGCCTCGCCATCATCCAGCATGCGCTCGAGTTCGATGATGGCGTCGTCACCCATGATGACGAGCTCGGAGGTAAATTCATCAAAGTCATCGACGAGCGCGCGCACATCAGCAAAGGTTTCGTCGCCTTCACCGAGGACGTCGTCGATATCAATGATGATATCTTCGGCATCGACCAGGATCTCATCGACCTGGCCAAAAACATCGTTTACGTCGATGACGGCGTTCTCTGCGGTTTCAACACTTCCGATAATCGTCTGGAGCACATCGGAGACATCAACGCTAATCAGTGTTTCAGCATCCCCGAGAATAGGCCTGACGTTATCGAGATCATCAGATACGCGTTGTACTGACTGCTCTGTATCTTGCAGCGTTAGCACAACGCTTTCTTTCGTATCAACTTCGAGATCGCCTATTGTCCCCTTGAGCGTCGACGATCCCACTAACGAGACGATCAGTGCAACGACACCGATGATCGTTATCACGCCGCCGCGCGCCATTTGCTCATTGATACTCACGTTGTGCCTCCGTCATTAATGCCCGTGCCTGGACCTTACAGGTTACCCCCGCGTCGACTATCGGTCCCCGGTACGTCGAACTCCCCGATTCGTACGTTCAAGACCCCTACACACCCGGTCTGCCCTTCCCGAATTGACAGGCGCGAATGTGTCAACAATCACTCCCTGGAGGTCCTGGTCAGCGATGAGTCGCGTTTTGCATGGTATGCCTCCTGCCAGGTGCTCCGAATGTCCAGAAGTGGACCTGTGATTTAACACACCGGCGGCGAGTACGCAACACCCACCTCGTGTTATCAGGCCCATCGTTTGACTCTGTCACTGCCTTCGGTCAGATAACCTTGATGCTATCGCGAACCGTCGGCAAGGTCCAATTCAAACTCGATTTCAGCGTTGCTGATTATTATCAAGTTAAACCTGATGCCGTCAACCCCCGGTTTTACTGAATTTCCGGATTAGACGGACATTTATCCGCATAAGGGTCGAATGGTTCGTGAACTGGTCGCGCAGTTTCGGTGTCCCACGATCTCCTTCGAGATCCGGTCCCTGGAACTCCGGGCATTGCCGCTGGAGCTCATTTCATGATCCACCTGTGACGCGTGGGGAGGACGGAGGCTTGGTCACGCCAGGGTCAGATCATAGGATGGTGATGGCCCCGCACGACGCGAGGCCAGAATCAGGCTACGTCAATTTCTTTTCTGGATGTCTACGCAAGACCCGGGCCCGGCGCCGGGTGTATCGGGGGAAAATCGCATGGCGCCGGGAGAAATTCACCTGCCTACTGGCGGACGAGTGTCCGGCCAGACTGCCGACGAATCAACATACCGATACCCATCGCCGAACCAGCCATCAGTGCAACCAGCAGAGCGATCGTGTCGCTGCTTGGTCCACCAACGCTACCGGCAGCCGGGACGATCTCGTCTTCGACGTCGTCGGCTTCTTCATCGTCGGCGACAGCGTCGTCCGCATCATCGGCGACCGCATCATCAGCGTCGTCGGTGACTGCGTCGTCTTCATCGTCAACGACAGCATCATCTTCGTCGTCGGCAACAGCGTCATCCGCATCGTCAACGACCGCGTCATCCGCATCGTCGACGACGGCGTCATCTTCGTCATCAGCAACGGCGTCGTCTTCATCGTCAACGACGGCATCGTCTTCGTCATCGGCCGGTCCGCCGACTCCGGCTTCCTCGATGTCGGCGCACGCAACGTTCACATCCATCTCTTCTTCGGAGAGATGCACGTTCACCGCATGATCGCCGTCCATCAGATCGGTCAGTTCGGCGTCGATCTCGGTCTCGGAAACACCGCCAACGATGTCTTCGAGCGGATAGACAACGTCACCGAGGTCATCACAGGTACCGGCGTGGATGTGCACGGGATGAACTGCGTCGTCCTCGAGTCCGGCCGTAATCAGGACTTCGACTTCAGTCTGGCCGTCCATGGCTGCCAGTCGAACGTTTCCTTCTATGCCAGAGCCGTCGACCTCTTCGAGATCGAGCGTGATGGCCTCTTCCTGGCCGGCCACCGGGGCAATTGCGGCAACTGCGAGCAAAGCTACCGCAGCGAGCGATACCCAGATCCGCTTCATTGTCGTACTCTCCCTGATCCCAATCCCCGAGCTGCTGCCTGGCGCCACGCGGCGCCACCAATACAGCTCGAAACGAGTGTTCTTCCCTGATTCATGAGCCGTGCTGGCACTGTGTCGGAATATCTTCGTCGCGTGCTGCCCCCCATTCCGTTGTGTCACAGTCGTTGCCACCATGGCACTCGCTAAGCCGTGTCAGCCTGTCCATTGTTTCCACCGGGCGAAACGTGAGCGTAGAGGTCCCCTGCGACCTGCCACCCCTGGCAAGCGCGATCGGCCACTCGTTAATTGCCCGGCAACAAAGGCAGAATGCTGAATTCGTCGGCCGGTTCGGTGAACCCGGACATGTTTCCGATGCTCACCCCGTACCAACACCCGGTACGTACACCGGAGGGTACGTTCGCTTTTGAACACCCCCAATATGACACGTAGACACGGATTTTGCAAACCAGTCACCGGTTAATTAGCTGATCCAAGCCCTCGGATCAGGGTCACTACTGCTCCATTTTTGCGATATGGCCAGGCAAAACGGTTCCTGAAGATTTCCTGAAAATTGGGTAGCAGATTGATGCTGTGACGGGGAGTCGACGGACGGAATTGACCGAAATTCATGTCCGGACAGGTTGTCCGAATTACGTTATCGCGTCACGACGGCAATTCCGGGAATCAACCAGTATGGGGAGCTGGCAATGAATCTGTTCCTGCCTGTCATCGGAAACGCGGGGCGTCGTCAGACACCCCGCGTTCCGGACCATGTTCGATGCGCTGTCCGCCCGCGCCAGACTACTTGCCGAAGATCGCGAAGTCATCCCCACGAACGATCTTGACGACGGCCGGATGAGAGCCATCCCGTTCGACGTCGAAACTGAACGGCCCCAGCACGGTCTCGACTGAGCTCAGGGATGCAAGCGCGTCTCTGAGCTCTTCGGCCGTGGTTCCGTCCGCCTGTTCTGCCGCTGCAGCAAGAATCTGCATCCCGGCATAGGCCTGGGCCGAGAACTGGTCCGGATCCTGACCATGCAGTTCCCGGTACCGCTCGACGAATTCAGCACTCTGTTCATTCTCGACATCAATGTGCCAGGCGGAGCCAACGACCAGCCCGTCCGAGGCGGCTCCGGTTTCTGCGACGAACGTTCCTGTATTGCAGCCGTTGCCGCAGGCGATCTCTTGCTCGAGGCCGTTCTCCCGGGCCTGCGTCACAAACGCAATGGAGGGATGCTCGAGCGCGGAAAGCAGAATAACGTCTGGATCAGCGTCGGCGACTGCTTCAATCTGCTCCGAGAAGTCACCGCCCGCACTGGGAATATCCTGCTCGGTGATGATGTCGATGTCGTGACCCTCCACAGCGTCGCGGAACGCATCAGCGCTGGATCGGGACCAGGCATCATCCTCGCTGTAGATCAATGCAGCAGTCTCCGGCTGCCACGCTCCGGAGATGACCTCGACCGTCTGTGGCACCACGCCATCCTCGGCCAGAGAAACCCGAAAGATGTACTCGCCGGTATCGGTGATTCCCGCCGCGGTATTGCTGATCGCCAGCACCGGTACCCCGTGCTCCTGGGCGACCGGATGGGCCTCGAAGGCGGTGTTCGAGAGCGTTGGACCGAGGATCACGTGAGCATCGCTCTCGATATGCTCCAGAAACCGTTCGGCTCCGAGTCCTGCATCTCCCTCATCGTCGAGGAAGCTCGCCGAGAAGGTCACGTTGTCCGGCGCGTGTCCTGCATCGAAATCGGAAAGCGCCAGCTCGATTCCCCGGCTGCTCGGATCACCATACGCGGCATTCGGTCCGCTCAACGAAAGCACGACTCCGATATCAATTGCGTCGTCCGCCTCATCCTCCGTCACCGCGGAGTCGTCATCCGCATGATCATCCTGTTCGCCCGCGATCTCGACCGTATCGTCGCGGTCGTCAGCCGACGTCGCATCATCGTCGCTTCCCAGATCGCTACAGGCGCCAAACACCATAGCGCTCATCACAACGAATGCGATCACCCCTGTAACCCGGCGCATCCGCACCTCCCTGCCCTCCTGAATTCGTGCGTTCGACGTTCTCCGAACACTGGCTACGGCCCACTGCTCGAACCAGCCGACACGTTACCACCGTCTGTAGAGGGCATCCAGTAGCACATCAGTACCGTGCGAGCAGGGTAAATCGGCTTCGGCTCAGTTTTGCTCCAGGGCGAAGAAGATGTAATCGATATCCCCCGGCGACACCCCGATATTCGTCAGCGCCATCGCGGTTTCAGTGCGGTGCTGCATAGAGTGGTGAGCGATGTGGGTCAACACCTGCCAGACAGGAATCGAGAAGCCGGCATCCGGAGAATCGGGCTTGAGCACGCGCTCCAGATCCGCCGAGGTTAGCCGCTGCATAAACGCGGCGTCCTGCTCTCGCACCGATTCCCACATCGAACACACGGCCTGGAGATCTGGATAGTCTTCTGGATCGGCGACAAGTTGATACGCCTGATCACCGGAGAGACTGCCGTCTGCCCAGCTCAACCATCGTCGATGAACAATGAACTGGTGAACGAGTTGATTGCGAATTGATCCCCAGGGAAGGTCCGTTTCCGCCGTGAATTCTTCCGGCGCGATCTGACTACAGCAGTCAAGAATGCGCCCGGTTGCCCACCTGTCGTAGTCATGCATTGAACGAATCGTCGTGACATCCATAAACAGCCATCTACCCTTCACTCTGTGTACTGGATTCGTCGGTCGAATGCTCACGGCTGCCGTAATAGAAGATGAAGTCGAGCATCCCGGGAGAGTGCCCGAGATTGGTCAACTTCATCGCGATCTCAGAACGATGCTGCGTTCCGTGATTGACGAGATGCATCAGGGTCACCCACAGCGGCGCGCTGGCGTCGCCCCAATCGAACTGGGGATCAATCACCCGTTCCAGATCTGAATTACTGAGGTCAGACAGAAACTGGTCCGTGGCACATTCCACCCGTTCCCAGAGCAGACGAACAGATTCAACATCCAGATAGTCCGCCGGTATCAAATCCGGGACACTCCGCGGGACTCCGCGAAGCGATGAATTGCAGATATCAATCCATCCCCATTGTGCGTCGAACAAATGGACGAGTTCGTTCCGGATCGAACCAAACGGTGTGTCGTCTGGAAATGAGAATTCCTCTGGCGAGAGGAGCGCGGACTGCTCGATCATCTGCCAGGTCGCCCAGCGGTTGTATCCGTAGAGAGTTCGTATCGCATCAAGCTGGTTCATCCGTGCCTTCCTCTCGCCTTCGCTGCATTCCTGAGTTGTGATTTGATCGTACCAGCGAATGCGGTTAGAATCGGTCCGCATTCATCAGTCATCAATCTGAACCAGCGAAATCTGTGATCGACATGTACCAGCCAACAACACGCGTATTAACCGTTCTCGAGCTTCTGCAGACCTACGGGCGAATGAGCAGCGCAGATATGGCCCGTCGGCTGGAGGTCACGCAGCGGTCGGTCCGGCGGTACATTACGATGCTGCAGGATCTCGGCATCCCGGTGGAAACCGAACGTGGCCGGAATGGCGGGTATCGCCTGCGCCCGGGCTTCAAGCTACCGCCGTTGATGTTCACTAATAACGAGGCGATGGCAGTCACACTGGGGCTGATTAACGTCAATCGACTCGGCCTGATGACCGATGAGCCAGCAATCGAAGGCGCACTGGCGAAGATCACCCGGGTGCTCCCTGAAGCCGTCCGTAATCAGGTTCAGACCGTGCAGGATGCAACGGTGATGGACGATGCTCCGGCTGACTCCCGGGCATCCGCGGAAACGGTCTTCACGTTCAGTCAGGGTGTGCAACAGCAACGGCAGATCTGGATTCGCTATCAGTCGCCACAACAGGAAACCGCCAGGACAATCGATCCCTACGGGCTCGTCTTGCGAGACGGAACCTGGTACGCCGTGGGATGGTGCCATTTGCGCGAGGCTATCCGCGTGTTCCGGCTGGACCGGGTGCACCGGTTCCGCTTGCTCGCCACTACGTTCGCACGCCCGCCGGAGTTCGATGCCAGAGAAATGGTGCACGATCAGCTTGGAAACCGGCACGATGAACCGCAGGTAGAGATCCTGCTGCATACGGAAGTCGAACGAGCGCGGGAATGGGTGTCCATCGTCTCGGCGTCGCTCGAAGAGTCCGGCCAGGGAGTGATCATGCGCTGTAACACTGGTTCACTGGAGTGGCTGGCGATGTTCCTCGCCAGCATGCCGTGGCCGGTCACTGTTCACAGGCCACCGGAACTCATGGACCACCTGGCCGCGCTTTCGTCACGGATTGCTACGATTGCATACGAGCCGACCGATCGCGAACGGGAAGGTGTGACTACCGATGGATGAGGCGTGCTCCGACGATCAGAGCCGGAGTTCCTTCAGTTGTCCAATTCTCAAACGCCCACTGAACAGAACTCAGGATGTGCCTCATGGACGTTGACGGCGGCACGCTGATGATCCTGGCCCTGATCGGGCTACTCATCCTTTCGGCGTTCTTTTCCAGCTCCGAGACAGCGTTCGTTTCTCTCCAGCAGATCCGGGTTCGGCATCTGGAGCACGTTGGCACTCGAGGCATTCATCGGGTGCGACGGCTGTTCGACCGGTCCGAAGAGACACTGGTGACGATCCTGATCGGAAACAACCTGGTCAACACCGCGTCCGCCTCGCTGGCAACGGTGCTGGCGTCGCAATTTCTCGGTGCACAAGCCGGTGCGCTGGTCGCCACAATCGCCATCACGCTGGCTCTGCTCATCTTCGGCGAGATTACTCCGAAGACCGTCGCCATCCGGCACGGCGAACGCATGGCGCAGATCTACGCTCCGCTGCTGGAACTGTTCAATCTGATCTTCAAACCAGTCGCGATCGTCATGACCTGGGTCGCCTCCGCAGTTGCATCTCTGGCCGGAGCCAGCAACCGGCACCGCTCGCTCAGCCAGGACGAGATCCGCACTGTCATCATGATGGGTGAAGAGGCCGGCGTTCTGCGGCAGGCCGAGACCGAAATTCTCCGCAACGTTCTCAAACTGGAGCAAGCCGAGGTCAGCGAGGTGATGATGCCCCGAATCAGCGTCACCGGCGTGCAGGCAGATGAGAACATCGCCGACATAGCCCAGACAATCGCGGTCAAAGGCTACACCCAGATGCCCGTCTATGAGTCAGATATGGACAACATCATCGGTGTCGTACACGCCAAAGACATTCTGCTCCGGGCCCATAGCGGAGATACATCGATGAAGGCCCGGGATGCGATGCGTTCGGCGCTCTTCGTGCCCGAAACCAAGACAATCGTCTCAATGCTAAACGAGATGCGTGAGCGACGAACCCAGATGGCCATTGTGATTGATGAATACGGCGGAACCGCCGGAATCGTCACCCTCGAGGATCTGATTGAAGAAATCGTCGGCGAGATCACCTCGGAATACGGCACCGAACGCCGGCTGATCCGGACGTTGAGCGAACGGGAAGCGATCGTCGATGCGGCCATATCTCTGCCCGACTTCAACGAAGCGCTAGATGTCGAACTCCCGGCAGAGGATGCCGACACACTCGGCGGGTTCATATTCGAGCAGCTGGGCAGAATTCCGGACTCAGGCGATTCCTTTCAGACTGATGACCTCGAGTTCCATATTCTCTCGATGAGCGGCCAGCGCATCAACATGGTCCGGATTCGCCGGATCGAACGGCCTGAATCGCCCGAAGATCTTGATGAGGACAATTCGTGACCGAGCCGATTCGAGTTCAAACACCCCTGTCGGATGAACAGACCCTGACCCTCAAGGCAGGCGACCAGTGTCTGATCACCGGGATTGTCTATGCTGCGCGGGATGCGGCACATCGTCGGCTGACCGAACTGCTGGATGACGGTAAGCCGCTGCCCGTAGACCTGACCGGCCAGATCATCTACTACGTCGGTCCAGCACCGCCAAAGCCGGGAATGCCGATCGGCTCAGCCGGGCCGACCACAAGCGGACGAATGGATCGCTACACACCGCAACTCCTGGAAGCCGGCCTGAAGGGGATGATCGGGAAGGGTTATCGAAACCGGGAGGTTCGGGATGCGATCGCCCATAATCGAGCGGTCTACTTCGCCGCCATCGGTGGCAGCGGTGCATTGCTGGCGAGACGAATAACGAAGTCCACGATCGTTGCGTTCGAGGATCTCGGACCGGAAGCGATCTATGAGCTGCACGTGGAGGATTTTCCGTGCTTTGTGATCAACGACGCCCACGGCAACGATCTCTACGAGACGGCACCGGAACAGTATCGGGAATAACCTGACAAACTGCAGGTGACCGGCGGCACGAAATCGGTTAGAATGTGGCGCGTAGGGTGTGCGACGGGGAAAGGAGTCTTCCGGAAATGGACGACAGCGAACGCAAACCACTAACGGGGCGCGAGAAGAAGATTATTCTGGCGGTCGCCATGCTGACTGCGCTGGTCATCGCCGGCTGGATCCTCGCGATCGTTATCACGATGCCGGAACCGAGCCACGGACTGCTCTAGGCTGATAATCGGCCGTACGTTGATTTGATTACTCACTGGCCAGCCGTCGTGCTGGCCAGTCTGATTGTTCACCGGGCATCAACTCGATCTGGATTCACATACTCGCCGGGCAATCCCGACAGGTACAATTGACGCTAGCCGACGATCCTGAACCTGCATTAGCCAGCGTCCTGATCTTATCCGTGTTCAGGCGTCGATAACGACAATACTCGACACAACGACGGCCGAGGAGTCGATCTCAGATGACGGTGGGAAATACAAGACATCAGGCCCGTACACTGGCCCTCCAGGTTCTTTACGAATCCGACGTCGCCTCGCACGAAGTTCGCGATGTCCTGACACGCTACATGGAAGATCATTCCGAGCCCCAGCGGGTTCGTCGCTACGTTGAACGGCTTATTACCGGCATCCAGAACAACCTCGAAGACATCGACGGGCGTATCGCGGATGCGGCACCGGCGTTCCCGGTTGAGCAGCTTCCGGCCGTCGACCGGAACATACTGCGCATCGCGATTTACGAGCTCACCAATGAGCAGGACGTACCGAAAAAGGCGGCGATCAACGAAGCAGTTGAGATCGCCAAGCAATTCGGCGGAGAGAACTCCGGCAAGTTCGTCAATGGGGTCCTGGGGACGATCGCCAACGGGCTTGCATCATCGCACTGAGGATGGTGTGAAGACGCACCGTCATGCACATCAGGGACGCATGTTGCCCCTGACACTGAAGAATGTGCATAATACCGAAGCGTTTATACGGTCAGTCTATCTGACAGGGATAAGAGAAGGTTAGAGGAGGCAGGGGTGTCCGACGAGCTTTTCCAGCGTGTACAGGGAGTCGTCGCCGAACAGCTCGGTGTCGAAGCGGAGAAAGTGACCCGGGAAGCCGAGTTCGTTCAGGATCTCAATGCAGATTCACTGGACCTGGTCGAGCTGATTATGCAGCTTGAAGAAGAGTTCGGCATCGAAATCTCGGATGAAGAAGCCACCAACATCGTCAGCGTTGGTGACGCGATCGACTTCATCAACGAGAACGCAGGCTCATCCTCGTAGGCGCGGTCTGGCCGGGTACACAGCCCATTCATTTGAACCAGTGCCACCGACGGCCCATCCGCCGGCGGCCCGGTCAGTACAACAAGAGCAGAGGCTATGGTTAGCATCATCGATCGCGTTCGGGGCCGAACTGAGGCTCCGATGATCCCGGAGCCGGAACCAGAAGATATTTTCGAGGAGATGACGCTCCAGGAGCACCTCGAGGAGCTCCGGCAGCGCATCCTCTACTCGGCGATCGCGATTGCCATCGCCTTCGTCTTCGGCCTGCTCCTGGCATTCCCGCTACTTGGCCTCATGGCGGACATGTCCGGGCTGGAAACGTTCGTTCTGATCAGCCCGACAGAAGGTTTCGCGACGTTCATGCGCGTCGGCTTTTACATCGCCGTAGCGCTATCCATGCCGGTTTTGCTCTACCAGCTGATCGCCTTCATGGGTCCGGGTATGACCAACGAGGAGCGCTACTACCTGCGCCTCTCGCTCATCCCCGTCACTTTTCTGTTCGTTGCGGGAATGCTTTTCGCATTCTTCATCGTTGTTCCGCGCGCCCTGAACTTCCTCGCTGGATTCGGTGCGGGCGGCTACGGTCCGGAAGTCTTCGCTGACGCGTTCCGTGCCAGCGAAATCATCACCTTCTACTTCCGGCTGATGCTGTGGATCGGCATTGTCTTCCAGATGCCGGTTGTTATCTTCGTACTCGTCAAGATGAACATCGTCAGTGCCGAACGACTGGCAGGTATCCGGAAGTTCATGCTGATTGGCTGTATGACCGCAGCGGCGATCATCACGCCAACGCCGGATCCGTTCAACATGTTGCTCGTCGCCATCCCGATGTACCTGCTCTATGAGCTCGGCATCATCCTGGCGCGAATCAACGTGAGCTACCGGCCGGCCACCGAGACCGGCGTGGAAGATGCCGAGTCGGGCGATACTGAGGACTCAGAGCGGCGAGACTGATCCGGTAAGTAAACGAACCTGAAATAGCGAACGCCCCGTGAATATCACGGGG
>SLMJ01000080.1 GCA_007133615.1 Thermomicrobiaceae bacterium
TGGAACGATTTCGAGCGGGTGAGCGTCACGCGCTCGCCCGGATTCTCACGAACATTGAGAACGAAACGCCGCTCGGATATGAGGCAGTCCGGCGCCTCTCGATGGAAACCGGGCACGCACACATCATCGGCCTGACCGGCCCTCCGGGAGCTGGAAAAAGCACTCTCGCCCACGCGATCGTCAAGCAAGCTCGCCGCCTGGGAAAGACGATTGCCGTTGTCGCGATCGACCCGACCAGTCCGTTCACGGGTGGCGCGATGCTCGGTGACCGGATTCGCATGCTGGAATCCCAGCACGATGACGGTGTCTACCTGCGAAGCATGGCATCGCGTGGTCATTTCGGAGGGCTGACGCTCGCCGCCTTCGGGGCAGTCATTGCGCTTGATGCCTTCGGCTTTGACATCGTGCTGATCGAAACGGTGGGCGCGGGGCAGGACGAGATCGACATCGTGCGGGTGGCTGATTCGGTCATCCTCGTGCAGACCCCGGGAATGGGCGATTCGATCCAGGCTGTCAAAGCAGGAATACTGGAGATCTGCGACATCCTGGTCGTAAACAAGGCGGATCAGCCAGGAGCCGATGAAGTCGTCCGGGATCTTCGAGAACAGCTCCGTTCGAACACGACTGCTGGTTGGCGGGTTCCGGTACTCCCGGTCACAGCGACGGACGGAACGGGTGTTGATGAACTGGTCGTCCAGTTGCAGAAGCACCGGTCCATCGCAGAGGAGCAGGAAACGCTGGAGCAGCGACAGGAGGCAAGGGTCAATCACCACGCCAGAATGCTTGCCGTTCGGCAGCTAACCGAGTATCTCAATGGCGAGTTCACCACTGACTGTATGTCGGCAGATCCAGTCGCCCGGTCAGCGGACATGATCGAGTCGTTCATCGAGGCCTTTGAGCGTCAGGAGCACCCCGCGGATCACTCTCCCGAAGAATGAGTCTGGCGAGCGATCCGTGCCGCGGCAATACCGGCTCCCACCGAATTATCAATGTTGACGACGGTCAACCCGGGTGCGCAGGTTTGCAGCATCGCCATCAAGGCGCCTTCCCCACCACCACCGTAGCCGTATCCGACCGATACCGGAAGGCCGATCACCGGCACCGGAGAGAGGCCGGAAATGACCGACGGTAGCGCGCCATCCATTCCGGCCACAACGACAATGACCGATGCATTCCAGTCGATCGCTTCACGAAACGGCGAAATCAATCGATGAAGACCAGCGACCCCGATATCAGCCCAGATCCTCGCGGTCGTGCCCATTTCTTCGGCAACGAGTCGGACTTCATCAGCGCGAGGCACGTCGGACGTACCTGCAGTGAAGATTGCGACATTACCGGATACGTGGCCGATGTCGTAGTCCTTCAGACGGATGCGAACCATGTCCGCACCGGGAGGCTGGTCGAGGATGTGATTGCCGTGTGCTTCCGCGATCGCCCGGATCGCGTCATCGGAAGCCCGGCTCACCAGAACGCTCCCATTTCGTTCGAGCAATTGCCCTGACAACTCGGCAACTCGATCAGGAGACTTGTTCTCGGCGTAGATGATTTCCGGTGCGCCGGTTCGCTCTGCACGGCGATAATCAAGCCTCGCGGTTTGGGATTCAGCCGGCGAATCATGTCCGTCGATTGCTGATCGAAGCTCGGCGAGTAGTTCGTCGCTATTCCAGTCCGGCGGGAACCGCTTATCCGTCACCTGCGTTAACCTTCCACAGCTGCGTCGATCTGCAAAATGATGTTTTCATGGCCTGCGTTCGCGTGCTGATCGAACAGCATCAGAAATTCTACATTGCCTTTCGGACCAGTAATCGGGGAACGAGTGACCTTGCGCGGAACGAGTCCGAATCCCGGGGCAGCCTCAGCCACAGTTGTGAGAACCGTGCGATGCGTCGCTGGCTCCCGAACAACGCCCCCTTTGCCAACGAGATCCCTTCCGGCCTCGAACTGCGGTTTAACAAGGGCAATGCACTGACCGGTTTGCGCCGCGAGTACCGCCTGCACCGCAGGAAACATCTGGATCAGCGAGATAAACGATACATCGATGACCACCAGCTCGATCGATTCTGGCAGCGAATCGAGATGCCTCGCGTTGACTCGCTCCATTACCACGACGCGCTCATCGTTCCGGAGCTGATAGTCGAGCTGACCATACCCGACATCGATCGCATAGACGCGACTCGCTCCGCGTTGGAGCAAGACGTCCGTAAATCCACCAGTCGACGCGCCAAAATCAGCGCAGATCATTCCGGATGGATCGAGGCCGAACTCGTCCAGGGCATGCGCTAGCTTCTCCCCACCCCGGCTCACGAACTGTGGACCAGTGATGACCTCCAGATTTTCATTCGTATCGATCGCCTGTCCCGCTTTGTCGATCACCCGATCACCGATACGGACCTGTCCGGCCATGATCAGCGCCCGGGCTTTGCTGCGCGTTGGTGCGAGGCCCCGGTCAACAAGCACTTCGTCGGCCCGCTTTTTCACTGCGGTGATCCTGATTCCAGTGAACCGGCAAACCCGGCGTGTTGGACGTGACAGATGGCAACGGCCAGCGCGTCCGCCGCGTCATCCGGAGTTGGCAACTCATCCAGCCCGAGAATCAACTTGACCATCTGCTGGATCTGGGCCTTGTCGGCGTTCCCGTAGCCTGCTACGGCCTGCTTCACCTCCGCAGGGGTATACTCCACCACAGAAATGCCGGTCTCCGCCGCAGTTAGCATCGCAACACCCCGGGCCTGACCGACAGAGATCGCGTTGGTCACGTTCCGGGAGAAGAAGAGCTTTTCGATAACCATAACGTCTGGTCGATACTCACGAATAAGCCCGAGGAGCTCATCATGCAACTGCAACAGCCGCGAGGGCATCTCCTGATTGCTTTTCGTCTCGACGATCCCGAACTCGAGCGACTCCGCAGGGTCGACGCCTCGAATCACGCCGTATCCGAGCCTCGCAGTACCCGGATCAATTCCCAATGTTACGCGCTGTGGTGTCAATTGCGGTCCCTCATCGTCTGAATCGGCAAAGGTTCGTGCCCCGTCGCTTGATTTTGCGATATTGGCGCGCTATAATCGGATGTGGGAGTAAGGGTCAGGTCATTAATGTTCGGTCACTCTTCTACAAAACGAAATAGTTGTTCGGCTCTAGTCGGAACGTAACTTGAGACGCCCTGCGCCTGCGTGCGCGGGGTTTGTTGTGTACGGCCATAAGGCGTTTATATAGTCGCACCGTGAAACTGGGTGGGGGTACTATGGAAGCCAGCCTTATCGAAAAGGGCAAAGACCGCGGGTATCTGTTGTCAGACGAAGTCATCGCAGCATTTCCTCACCCGGAGGACGACGTTGAACTCCTTGACGATTTGTACCATAGCCTGCTCGAGAACGGCATCGAAGTTCTGGATGATGATCCGGACGCCGGAAAGACAGGATTGAGATCCCGGCTCGCCCTCAATGGCAACGGCAATGGTAACGGAGCCGTCAAGGAATCGAGCAACGGTCATCATCCGGTTCCGGATCCGATCGAAACACCGCTAACTGACGGGAAACAGATCGCCGAAGATCCGCTGGCTGGAGGAGTCAGTGACTCGGTTCGCCTCTATCTTCAGGAAATCGGCGTCACCGATCTTCTGAACATGGAGGAAGAAGTCTGGCTGGCCAAGCGCATGGAGCGCGGCCTGATTGCCGAAGAGCGAATCAAGAACGGCGACTACCTCAGTGATTCGGAACGTTTCGAACTCAATGCCGACAAGGACGACGGCGAACAGGCGCGGTCGCACCTTATCCAGGCCAATCTTCGCCTCGTCGTCAGTGTGGCGAAGAAGTATGTCGGCCGTGGCCTCTCGTTCCTGGACCTCATCCAGGAAGGCAATATCGGCCTGATGAAGGCGACCGACAAGTTCGATTATCGCCGCGGCTTCAAGTTTTCGACCTACGCGACCTGGTGGATTCGTCAGGCGATCACCCGCGCGATTTCCGACCAGAGCCGGACAATTCGTCTCCCAGTTCACGTTGGAGAAACGATCAACCGAGTCAAGAAGACCGGACACCGGCTGCAGCAGATCTTCGAACGCGAACCGACCTCGGAAGAGGTTGCCCGCGCAATGGACGTGCCCGAAGAGAAAGTACGGCAGGTTCTGGATGCGTCACGGCTACCGGTTTCGCTCGAGGCGCCGGTCGGGCAGGAAGGCGACGCCTTCCTTGGCGACTTCATCGAGGACGAGACGATGCCGCCACCGCTGGAACTCGCATCGCAGCAATTGCTCAAGACGCAGATCACCGATGCCCTCTGCCGCCTGACCGAGCGAGAACGACGAATTGTCATCCTCCGCTTCGGGCTGGACGATGGACAGTTCCGGACACTCGAGGAAGTCGGCCGTGAGTTCGGGATCACGCGCGAGCGGATCCGCCAGATTGAAGCCAAGGCGTTGCGAAAACTCCGCAACCCGCAGCACGCCCAGACCCTGCGCGGTTATCTGGACTAAACGGTCTGATCACAGTTAGCGACCGAAAACGGGCGCGCCATAGCGGCGCGCCCGTTCTGTTTTTCGAATCAATCTGAGAAGCGAGAGATGCCGAGCGTCACGTTGTGGCCGCCGAAACCCAGGGAATTGCTCAGCGCATGATCGATGCTGGCTTGCCGCGGACCGTCTGTAACGTAGTCGAGGTCGCAATCCGGGTCCTCGTGCTGGAAATGCCAGGTCGGAGGCACCGTTTTCTGTTGAATCGCTTGCACCGTGAACACCGCTTCAATGCCGCCTCCGGCACCGAGCAGGTGCCCCGTCAGTGCCTTTGTCGAACTGATCGGTGGGCAGGTCACCTCACCGAACACCGTCTTCACCGAGAGCGTCTCCAAGCGGTCGTTCATCGGAGTCGATGTACCGTGCGCGTTAATGTAATCGACCTCGGCGGGGGTGATTCCCATGCGATCGATTGCGTGTCGCATTGCCCGGGCCGCTCCACCACCGTCGGACGCCGGCTGCACGATGTGCGAGGCGTCTGCAGTCAA
>SLMJ01000028.1 GCA_007133615.1 Thermomicrobiaceae bacterium
ACGACCAGCGTGTAGACATTCAGCATAATCGTGGGTAACGCCGCATTGGCGATCATCTCGTTAACTGTCTGACCGGGGCGCATGATGGAGTCACCGAAGTCGCCCTGCACCATTCTGGTTACCCAGTTGAGGTATTGCTCATGCAGCGGAAGATCGAGTCCCCATCGCTCGCGAAGCAAGTCGATTTGTTCTGAGGTGAGCGGTCGCTCACCGACAAACGCTTCGATTGGGTCTCCCGGAGAAATGTGCATCAGGGAGAACGTAATGATGCTGACGATGAAAATCGTCAAAACACCTTGCAGTAGCCGCCGGATGACGTAGTTGAGCATATCTCTCTGTCATTCCCCACACGCAAGGATGGATTTGTCCCGGTGTACCCGGCAAGGGAGGGAACCGGCTCACCGGTTCCCTCTGCCAGTCGTACGCGCTAATACCCTACGTTATCCGGAATTATTCTTCAATCCAGAGTTGACGTAGCTGGGTGTTGCGATAGAGGTTGGATCCTGCGGTTACTTCGTCCGGTTCCGGCAATCCGTGAACGCGCTGGGTCCACTGGTTGAACCAGTCCCAGAACATCATGTACAGGAACGGAACTTCTTCAGCAAAGAGCTGCTGCACCTGACTGTAGATCTCAGCCCGGGCTTCAGGATCAGGCTCGCGAACGCCCTCTTCCAGGAGTTCGTCCATCTCCGCATTACTGTAGTGGCTGAAGTTATTGCCACCGTCGGAGTGGAGGGTTACGCGCGCATCAGGCTCGCCGTTGGTGCCGCCGTAGGTCCAGTTGTACAGGGCCATATCCGCGGTACCTTCCCGCATCGGCGTGGAGCCCTGCGGGTTCTCGACGATCTGCATGTTCATGCCGACCTGCGAGAGGAACTCGGTCACCATCTCGGCTTCTGGACGGCGAGCTTCGTCACCGGTCAGAACGATGCACTCCCACTCGAGCGCAACGCCGTCCTTCTCGCGAACGCCGTCACCGTTCATTTCCCAGCCGGCCTCATCGAGCATTTCGTTTGCGAGGTCCGGGTCGAACTCATACTCTCGAACATCGGGTTCGTACCACTGCTCGAGGGCCGGAGCGAGGTTAGCCGTGGCCAGCGTTGCCGCGCCAGCGAACACAGAGTCGATAACCTGCGGTCGGTTGATGGCATGCATCATTGCCCGGCGAACTTCGACTTCCGAGAACTGATCCCGCGTGTTGTTCATCGGGAAGTGGTTACAGGAAACGCTCGACGTCTGGTAGGAGACGATACCGATATCATCGGCCTCCTCGTGCATCCGGACAGCGTCGTCAACACCGACCATCCAGATCGAGGAGTCTGCCCCGCCGGTCTCGATCTCGAGTACGCGGACAGAGCCTTCCGGCACGACGCGGATATCGATTTCGTCGAGATGCGGTCGACCATCCCAGTGGTCTTCGAACGCTTCGACGAGCGTGTGATCATCCGGATCCCACTCGACGAGCTGGAACGGGCCGGTGCCAATCGGGTCGGCACTGTAGGCTTCGTATCCCAATTCTTCGTGGTGATGGGAAGCGACGATCATGGCGTTGAGGCCATTTCGCAGGAACGACGAATCAGCCTCGGCCATGTGAACCACAACGGTGTGATCGTCAACCACTTCGACTTCATCCACAGAAACGAAGTCAGCAGCGGTGATCGCAGCGTTGTCTTCGTCCATGAACCAGTCGTAGGTGAACTTGACATCTTCCGCGGTGAACTCTTCACCGTCGTGGAAGAGGACGCCATCGCGGAGTGTCAGCGTGTACTCCATGCCGTCGTCGCTGATTTCATAGTCAGTCGCGAGGACCATTTCGAGTTCGAAGGCGTGGTCGATCCCGATCAATGGTTCATGGATGGCGTTGATACCGGTCCAGGTGACGGTGGGCCCGTCATCGTCTGGATGGAGCGACTCCAGCGGGTGGTGTCCCAGCAGAATCAGGCGCCCGCCCTGCTGACCGTCGGTATCGGGCTCATCGTCTACGTCTTCATCGTCGGTATCGTCGACGGGCTCATCATCGTCAACTTCGTCGTCATCCGGTTCATCGTCGTCCGGATCAACGGCTGGCTCATCGTCGTCGGTATCGTCGTCGACGACATCATCGTCTTCGTCGTCGAACTCGCAAGCGGCAAGCAGTGAGCCGAAGATCGGCAGCGAAACGCCGAGCATTGCAGCACGCTGCAGAAGATACCGGCGGCTCATCGGCGTTGCCTGAAGCAAATGAGCCAGATCGTGTGAATCGCGCATCAAGTCCTCCTCCTCAAGGTGACTTATGCCAACTGAATACAGAGTTCCGGCGTCGGCTGTACCACGATACCCGGATGCCCGGGAACACATCGTTGTGCCCTCTGTCGTAACTTCGAATTCGACGGTTCGGGATCGGGCAAAGCGGACCCGGAATGCGACGCTAGTCTACCGTTGGCACAATAATTCGTCAAATGCGCGGACAGGGTCGGGACGCAGCCAGAATGGCTCAGCGTGCGGGCATTCGGTTGGGCGCGCAACTTGATCATGCTAAACCAGCAGCATTGTCATTTACGATTCCGGCTTGCGGAACATGTTCAGTGCAACTTCAGCCGAATCCGCGTCGGTTGATTCAGCGGGAATGCCGGAGTACCGGGCACGATTGTAGGTCGTCGTAACGAGGTCGATTTCGCGACGACGAGCGCCGTAGATCTCGCCAACTCGCCGGGCGTAGGCTGACGGTGTCTCTCCAGATTCACGATCGATTCCGGCCTTCCTGTTTTCGATCAGGAAACTTCGGTAAAGGCGGCGGATTCGACGCGTTGCTGCCCATTCATTCCCGACCGGACCAATCGGATCAACCTGGCGCCGAAGGTGTCGCCGCACCCACGATCCCAGTCGGTTTGCCATCTCGGCGGGATCCGGCGACCACGCGATCAGGGATTCGCTTTGCTGAAAGGCGTCTGCCTGCCACTCTTTCCTGCGTCGGAACACGAACCGGACCAGGAACCAGAGGAGTGCCAGCATGATCACACCGACAATCAGGTATCTCGCCGGATCTTCAACCTGGAGGATCGTGTTCCCTGCGTCGTCCGCCTCCAGGCCACTTCCTGGTGACAGATCGATGCTGGGAAATCCATCGATTGGACCGAATCCCTGTCTCTCCAGCAGCCAGATCACCGGCGAGATAATGATGAACGCAATCAGCGCAATTGTCAGAACGAGTGCCTGGACGAGGAACTGCAGCAACAAGAGCACGGGACTGACTGCGATCAGCAGCAGATCCAGCGTCTCGCGCGAGAAGAGTCCGACGGTGGTAATGGAGGTTCCAGCAATCAGGAGGACGGGCAGCACCAGAACCAGAAGCCAGACTGGACTCATCTTCCAGGCAGCGGACTGCCCGGCTTCGGGCTGCCGGGCAACTGCAATTGCGATCAGCGTGAAGACGATGAATCCCGCAATCGCCGCAGGTATGTGATCCAGAATCCGGGCGCCGTCCGGAGCAGCGAGAACAGTGAACACCAGGCCGCCAGCGATCCAGATCATTCCCAATCGCAGCATTGTGTAGCTGGTTTCCAGGTTTGGCTCGGCACGCGTCTTCCCTCGCCACCAGGCGAGCGCAACGAATGCGACCAGGAGCCACACCGAACGGGAAGCATCGCTATCACGGAGGATCAGCGCATCGAGCGTCCCCTGAAGCCATGCAGTTGAGAACAGCGATTCTCCCGGGAACGCGCCGGCGTAGATCAGCAGAACCATCGTCAGAACGATGGAAATCGTCATGATCGACTCATACTGCGGCGTCCATACCCGCAGAGTCGTCAGCAGATGGGGAACCAATCGTCCAAACAGCAGCACCATGAATATCAGGACAACCGGAAGCGGAGCGTAGGGTGCGTGCAGCTCTGCGAGGAGTGTCCCGGCGAATATGTACACGATCATTGTCTCGGACAGAATGAGGAGCGCAGCGAGAACTTCTCTCCGGGGTGAGAGATCCCTGAGTAGAAACAGCCAGTCGTCGATCGTGCTTCGTACCGTCTCACGCATTGTGTGCGATCACCCCGGTTCTCACGGTGCGAGCGTATCGATGCCTCGTCGACCGATGCTCGCTGACGAGCTCATCCGGTGTCGAAATCACCTGCAGTCGTGGCAGGTCGGGCGGAGTGACATCTCCGATCCGAACCAGCACGACTCGCTGGCCGTTTTCGATCAGCGTCTGCAATGCGATCTCCAGCGGAGTTGTCATAATGGATGCGATGACCACGATCGTGCTACCTGCTGGATATCCACGGGCTTCCGTTGTCAGCAGGTGAGGGAAATTGCTGACGGCCATGGGCGAGAGACGGGCGAGCCCTTCCAGTACGGTTTCAAGCTGCCGTGGACCGCGGCCTGGTGGGATGCGCAGGTTCTGGTCGGACCCTGTCATGACGGCGTTGGCGCTGACGCCGAGCATCGCCCGTCCATTCAACAGCTGGGAGGTGATCGACGCCGCAACAGTGATCGCGGTTTCGACGCGAATCGAATCCATGCCTTCCCAGTAGCGCTCAAAGGTGTCCAGATTGAGGAAGAGCCCGACCTGTAGATCGACGGTAGGCTCGAACACCTTGACCTGCGGGCGCTGCAGTCGGGCCGTTGCTTTCCAGTGCATGTGCCGGATGGAATCGTCCGGCGCGTAGTCCCGAACTCCAATCAAGTGCAGCGGATCCGTCAGCAGATGCTGACGCACTCGACTGGTGCCGAACGGGAAATCACGCGGAAACCCGAGTTCATCGAGCGGGACCACATCTGGATAGACGAGAAACGACCGGATGTCTTCGACCTCCATCTGCCGGGTGAAAAAGCCGAACGGATCGCCAGATCTGATGCTTGCGGGGCCGATAAGGTGCAGACCGCGCTCCAGGCAGTCGATATCAACAGACCAGGTGACTCGCTGCTTCCAGCGGAGGGGCGTGGCGTGTCGCACGACTGTGGAACCGATACGGTCCGACGGTAGACCCGGCAGCCCTACCGGGCGCACGCGATCGGATATGTGCTCATCCACTTCGACCCAGGCGAGTGGGAGCCAACCAGTGTTCTCCAGTTTGAACGTCAGCGTGAGCCGTTCCCCGCGAAATGCCCGTGTTTCCGACAGGTGTCGGTGAAACGTGATTCCGTCGAGCGCGTACTGCGTCCACAGCCAGCTCAGCCCGGCCGTCAGAAAGACGGCCGCAGCCAGCAGGCTAAGGCCAGGCTGGCCCACGATCATGCCGCTGATGAGCAATGCTGCCGCGGCATAGAGCCAGAATGAGCTGAAGAAATGGCTGCGTATTGGTCTGATCATAGTGCGGCTCCAGAACGAACGTGCCTGGAACTGAACGCGTTACCTCAGAGCTGTTCGACCGGTACTTCCACGCGGTCGATAATCGATTGCAGGACATCCGCGCTGGTGCGGCCGCGTAATCTGGCTTCCGGGTTGAGCAGGATCCGATGCTGCATGACGGGTGCGGCGAGCTCGCGGATATCGTCTGGCAACACGTACTCCCGACCGCGAACAGCGGCCAGGGCCTGACTTGCCAGAAAAAGCCCGAGCGCTCCACGTGGACTCACGCCCAGGCTGACAGTTTCATCATCCCGGGTTGCCCGAACGATCCGGGCGAGATAGCGGCGAATGTCCGGCTCGACATGAACGTCTCGGCAGGCACGGGCGCACATCAGGAGTTCATCGGGATCGGCGACCGGAGTCAGGTCTTCCAGAGGATGCTGTTGGCGATAACGTTCGAGGATCTCCAGTTCGGCATCCTCGTCGGCTGGATAACCAACGGAGATGCGCAGGAGGAACCTGTCCATCTGGGCTTCTGGAAGCGGGAAGGTTCCTTCCAGTTCGATCGGGTTTTCGGTGGCGAGCACCAGAAATGGACGAGGAAGGGAGAGCGTCTCTCCTTCGATCGTGACCGTGCGCTCCTCCATCGCCTCCAGCAGGGCGGATTGCGTCCGCGGAGTTGCCCGGTTCACCTCATCTGCGAGCAGTATGTTGGTGAATACTGGCCCCTCGCGAAACGTGAAGTCACCTGTTTTCTGGTTGAAATAGGTGATCCCGCTCACGTCCGAGGGCAGCAGGTCAGGGGTGAACTGGATTCGCCGGAACTGCCCGCCGATTGAACGAGCAACAGCGCGTGCCAGTGTGGTCTTCCCGACGCCGGGAATATCTTCGATCAGTACGTGCCGCTCACATAACAGGGCGACGAGTATCATCTCGGCCACGGAACGCTTGCCGACGATGACGCGATCAACGTTCTCGAAAATTCGGGATGCGAGTGCGGCGACGCCACTAACGGCCACGGTATTCCCCGTTTCTGATCCTGAGCGCGTGTTGCCGTATGATAGCCCAGACAGGCGTTCTATACGAGTCGCGCGGGTCGGGAGGGGAAAGCGTGCAGCAGATCAACGATTTGATGGAGCGCGTGCTGAAATCGTTTACCAGGCTCTCGGATAATCGCCGCGCGGCACTGCTCGGCGCACTCTTCGGCCTGCTCATGTGCGTTGTGGTGGTGCTGATCGTCGCGGTGCTCGGATTCGTTGCAACGCTCGGTGACTAGGTACGCGGTCAGGATTCTGACGTTTTCGCTGCCATCAGCGGTATACGCGGGGCAGCGGCGGGATCACGTTCCTGCACCAGATAGCTGCACATGTGATCACCGGTGAGCATGTGGCAACTCCGCTCCACCTCAGCGTCCAGCACTTCCCGGAACATGTCTGCCTCATGCCGGCAGACCGCCGGAAACTGTTCGGCAACCAGATCGATCGCGCAGTTGTACAGCTTGATTATGTAGCGGCCGCCATCGAACGGCTCCCAGCAGGCGAGGTATCCGATCTCGTCCATCGCCCGGGTGAGGCCGGCAACCCGCTCATGCAGCGGAGCTTCGGGGTCGATGTATCGTCTGAGAACGCGTTTTGTTCGCTCACCGCGGCGAGCCAGTAGCGCTTCGACCTTCTCCACACCGTCAAGCTCCACCAGATCTTCCAGAATCTCGGACACGATGGAGTCGTAGTGTTTCGGGAACACTCCTTCGGCCCGCGGACACACTCGGTAGACATGGGCCGGGCGGCCTACGGAACGGCGAGATATGGTCGCTTCAATGTACCCGTCGCGTTCGAGCGCAGCGAGATGTTTGCGCACGGCCATCGAGGTGACACCGATCACGTCTGCCAGTTGATCGGCGGTGAGGCCGTCGCTCTTTTTGAGCGCCTCGAGCACCTTTCCGCGGGTTGATCCTGGCTCCTTGCGACGAGCAGTGTGACGCGTCATGATGTGCGTTCCTCCATAGCAGAAGGATAACACAGAGCGGGATGCGCCCCGGATTGAGCCTTCCAATGACGAATGCGGTGCCATTGTTCGATTCCTGGCATCTGGTACGACAGTACTGTGATTGGTGTTCCCAGGTACTGAACGTTCGGAACGAATGTCATCCGGGGCTCCCATCCGGACGTTGCTATACTCTGCGTATGCTCCACCAGACCACCGCGTACTGGATGCATGCGAGCACAGCAAGAAATGTGATGAGTACGCTGAACACGCATCGAAACAGGCAGGCGAATGGCGGCGAGACAGTCCGCACGTCCGAAATCGCAGCCCTCACGAACAAGCTGTTTGCTCGCTGCGGCTTCGTACATTCTGGGTTCGTTCGCCCTGATCGTCGTTGCGATCGGGCCGCGAAATCCGTTCCTCGTGCGTCATGCCCAGCAGGCGATGATTATCCATCTGATCAGACTGGTCATCGTCTCCGGCGCGATGCTGATCTGGTATACGAGTGCCGAGGCATCTGACGGTCTGTCGATGGCCAATTTCACGCTGCACATTGGAATGCTGGTACTACTCGGCCTCCCCTGGCCGGGTGAACTGCCAACTGAACTGTTCCTGTTGCTCGGACTCCCGCTGGGCGGCCCCTGGCTAGTGGCAGTGCTTGGCGCGACGGTCAGCTCAATGGGTCGCAGCCTGGACGTTGCCGCCTCATTGCGAAGCGACTGGCCTGAAGAAGTGGATGATCACATCCCGGAGATGGGAACGCCAGAATATGATCGCCTGATCGGTCTTCGCGGGGGTCGCCCGGAATACGAGGCAGCGTCTCGGGCGGGTTCAACATACTATGAGATCGAGCGCGGAATTGCCCGTGACCTCCGCGATCAACGTCTCGAGCGAATGTGGAGTGCATCCCGTTCCGCGGCGCAGGAGCGAAACCGGAAGGACATCATCCAGGAGCTGGAGAAGCGGCAGGATACGGTGCTGGTCCGGCTCGACCATCTCAACCATCTGCTGTCTACCGGATCAATCAGCATGTCACGCTACAACCGCTTCAACCAGGAGCTTGTTTCGTATCTGGACGGCTTGCGCTCTGTCCTGGCCCGCGTTCAAACTCGTTCAGAAGGCGTTAATCAGGCGCTGGGCGTTCTGCCGGAGGCACCGGCCGCGCTGACAGGTGCGCCGGATGCCGAAGCGCTTGCGCTTGCAGTAATCGACAAATCTGGCATTCCGGTTGTCACGTATGGTCACTTCGCGATGGATGAGTCGCTGGTCAGCGGGATGGTTTCGGTACTCGATGGACTCAGTGAAGAGATGTTTGGATCTCGAGCAAACATGACCCAGCTCGCAGATGGCGACGTCGTCTACTACGCGCAGGGACAGTACAGCAGCGCATTTGTCACGTTCGATGACGAACCATCTCCTGCTCAGATACAGCGCCTGCGCGAGTATCTGGAAGCGTTTGAAGAGGCGAACGCGGGCCAGTTGAGCCGGCATCCGTTCGACCCCGACAAGATCACCGCGATCGATGTTCCGTTCAGGTTTGCCCGTCGATTGTCGTCCTCACGTTAGTGCACCTCGAATTCCTGCTCAACTCCGTTTACCGAGATCACATACTCGCCCGGATCTCTTGGTCCGAGTGACAGAGTCGTTTCGTAGTCCTCGATTGCCTGAATGCACATTTCGGCGACATCCCGCTCGGCGAGGATCTCGACCTCGATCCGGTTGCCATCCTCCTCGATCACAGGCTCCTGTGGTTCCCAGCACGGATCGGGCACATAGCCGTGAACGTCCACGAAGACCTGCACCGGATAGCTTTCAGCCAGACGGACGTCGATGGTTTCGATCGTGACCGGTGCAACGTCGAACTCGTTGCCGTCGGACGCTGTCGAATCGTCGGGAACGGCCCGATCTCCGGCTCCGGCGCTGGCAATCAGGACCACCAGCACAACCGTTACGAGCAGAATCGGAATCCCCAGTGTCAGCAGATTGCTACGGCGTTGCACAGTGATGTCCTTTCGGTATTGGAGCACCGTCAGCGTCCGGGCCCATCCCGCGCGTCCGTGCTAATAGAATGACGTTCAGAGTGATCGTTTCGTTCCCGGTATGAATCAGCGGCCCTGATCGGTTAGGATGGACTGATACAGACGCAGCAACGCGTGCGTACATGCTTCAGGAGGGACTTTGATGGTCAGCCAGCAGACATTTCCATTTTTTCGATTCGCTGGAACGCATCGCGAGATCGGCCAGCAGTTCGGTGAGACCTGCCGTGATCTCATTATCCAGCACCGCGACAAAGCGCTTGCCCGGCTCGAAGAGAAGAATCACATTTCAGCCGAACGGGCCCGTTCGGCTGCTCTCGAGTATCGCGACACCGTGATTGCACATGCGCCCTTCTTCGATGAAGAAGTCCAGGGCCTCGCCGAGGGCGCCGGGATTGATCTCAGTGACGCCTATTTGCTTCAACTCCGTGCGGAGCTCGGCGTTACGACTCCGCCGGATCTCATCGACGGCCCGGACGAGTGCACCTCGTTCGCGGCGCTGCCGGAGGCCACCACCAC
Source organism: Thermomicrobiaceae bacterium (assembly GCA_007133615.1). Taxonomy (GTDB): domain Bacteria; phylum Chloroflexota; class Chloroflexia; order Thermomicrobiales; family Thermomicrobiaceae; genus SLMJ01. The sequence goes on from SLMJ01000028.1 coordinate 9,802, forward strand.
TGGTGAATCACTCGTCGGGCAGAATGCCGATCTGCCGTCGTTCTACCGGGATATCGCGGTCGTCGTTGAACTCGTGTTCGATGACATGCCGACCGTGCTGATGCTCACGCCAGCTGGTCAGATGTCCTACATCGGGATCAATGATCGAGGGATGGGTGTCTTCGCCAACTTCGTGACCTGTGATGGGTGGCGGATCGGTTTCCCGCGCTACTTCCTCTCGCGGCTGGCGCTCACACACGAACGAGTTGACGATGCGATTGCTGCCATTAAGTCTGTTCCCCGGGCTTCATCGCGCAACGTGATCATGGCGGACTCTCACGGCACGATTGCTGATCTGGAAACGACCCCGACGCGTGAGGTGCGCATTGAACCGAAGAACGGGTTACTGGCACACGCCAACCACTACATCGCGCCAGAACTTGCTGACGAAGAGCGGTCAGAAGGGCGGCAGTTGCGCAACTCCCAGGCCCGCCAGGCGCGAATGGAGACCTTGCTGCAGGATCACCACGGTCAGATCAACGAGGAGACGATGAAAACGATCTTCCGCGATCGCGAGGCGGTACCGGATTCGATCTGCCGCGCAGATGGTGACCGGGAAGGTTACGACATGATTACGTTTGCATCGGTAATTGCGCAGCCGACCAGCAAGAAGATATCGGTAGCGGTTGGTCCGCCGCATCTGAACGAATACAGGACTTACGAGATCGGTAAAACTCCGGCTGAAAACGACCGCACAACGTCTCAGGCAACTGTGGCGGACGACTGAACGAACAGGACAACGGACAATGCGGCGTCGTATGATAAAGTGCGTATACGGACGCCCTTTGCGCGAGATACGACGCCGATTGTCCGGGCCGTCCGTCGTCAATCACCATACAGAGAGTGGACGGTTCGACGGTGCCCCCATCTGTACTGTTCGGCATCATACTGGCGCTCACCCTGGGGTTCCTGTTCCATAGCGTTTTCGGGCGGAAGCTCTGGCAGTTACCGTGCTTCCTGGTTTCGGCACTGATCGGGGTATTCGCCGGCCAGGTAATCGCGGTGCTCTCCGGCACTGCGTATGCGCAGGTCGGGAACGTTCCACTGGTCATGACAACGCTGGGAGCGCTGGCAATGCTGGGGATCTGCTGGTTCTTCACCGCACCGATTCAGCCAGAGAGCTCACGAACCCGGCGACGGGCGCGACGAATGATAACGCGGGGAGAGCGTGCCTCGGCCTGAATCATGCAGAGTGGGGGCGCAGGACTCGAACCGATGAGCACGCGGAAGGGATAAGGCATGCGACAAGGGTGGCTCGGGGTCATAATCGGGGGTGTGGCAGTCCTGCTGATCGCATTGATCGTCGGACTGTATCTGCTCGGCGGCGACCACCAGTCTCCACTGGAACGTTTGCGTGACATCTCACTCGTCTTCATCACGGTCGGTTTCGTGTTGTGGCTAATGCTGATGGCAGCATTGGTTGGCGTTGTCGTCTGGCTGGCGTTGCTGATCAAGGATCGGATTATCCCGCTGCTTGAAGAGTTGACGGCCTCGGCGAAGCGTGTCCACGGCACGACGAATTTCGTGAGTGAAGAGGTGGCGAAGCCTGTCATCTCGACGTATAGCTCGATTGCCGGCCTCCGGGCGATGATCAAAACCGTTACCCGCGGTGTGGACCCGAAGGGCGGAGCCAAAGGGCCGAACAGTAAATCGCCGGACGAGTCCTCCTGATCTGCGCCGTCGATTGCCGCCGTCCGGTCATGTTTCTCCCGGGGCTCTACTCTGGTATGGTTTCACGCGGTTCGGACGTGTTCGTGACCGAACGTCGCCGTTGATTGTCCCGAGCAACACAACGCGCTCGGTGCGTTCCGCGAAAGCTGGAGCAGGCAGGGATGAAAGGCATCATACTGGCGGGCGGGCTCGGAAGTCGCCTCTACCCGCTGACACATGCAACCAACAAGCATCTGCTGCCGATCTACGATCAGCCGATGATTTACTACCCCATCTCGACGCTGGTCAATGCCGGGATCGATCACATCATGATCGTGACCGGCGGTCCGCATGCCGGGCACTTCCTTCGCGTGCTCAAGAATGGCAAGCACCTCGGCATCCGACACCTTGAATACGCCTATCAGGAAAACGAGGGTGGCATCGCGGAAGCGCTCTCGCTCTGTCGTGAGTTTGCGGCGGGTGATGATGTCTGCGTGATTCTGGGAGACAACACCACGGATGCGGATATTCGTGAGGATGTCGAGCAGTTCACTGATGGCGCGCTCCTGTTTCTGGCACGTGTGTCTGATCCCGAACGGTTCGGCTGTCCGGTATTCGATCCGGATGATCCGAAGCACATCATCGAGATCGAAGAGAAGCCCGCCCAACCCAAGAGCCCATTCGCCATCACGGGGTTGTACATTTACGATAACCGGGTATTTGATTACATTGACCGGCTCTCGCCATCGGACCGCGGTGAGCTTGAGATCACCGACGTCAATAACTGGTACATCCGGGATGGTGCGCTTCGCTGGACAGAGCTGGACGGGTACTGGTCTGATGCCGGAACCTTCGAGAGTCTGTACCGGGCTGGCCGCTTCTGGGCCGAGCGCCGGGCTGCTGGTGTTCAGCGCGCGGATGCCGTTGGCGCCGCGACAGAATCCGATTAGACGCACGTCCCCCAACGGACCGCGAAAACCGATGCGTAGACAGATGAATCTGGAGAGTCTAGTGACATTCGAGGTGACCAGTCATGTTGCAGCGTGAACAGGAACGCGCCGCCAGCCGAATCAATGATGTTCTCGAGGAAATCGGCTTCGGCCGGCGGGAGTTCACGATGCGCCCAATCCCGTTTGCCGGAACCTGGGGAACCTCGTCATCGATCTCGTATCAACTTGCGAACGAGACGATCAGCGAAGAAGGTGCTCCCGAGCTGGAAGGCCTGTCGAAAAAGCAGGCCAAGAAGAAGACCAAGGAACTTGTTGGGCCGAAGGCGCAGGAGATTGCGGAACAGATCGCAACCAGGCTCGCCAGTGACGACGAGTTCGCCAGTATCGAGGCGACCAACGGCTACATCAACATTGAGTTCGACACCCAGCGATTTGCAAACCGGGTCGTCAGCGCGATTCAGAATCAGGGCCTCGAATATGGCCGGGGTGAGCGCAAGACCGATCGCGTCATGGTCGAGTATTCACAGCCAAACACGCACAAGGCGTTTCATATTGGCCATCTCCGCAACGCCACGCTGGGCAACACCCTCTGCCGGGTGCTCGATCTTGCCGGGTTCGAGGTCCAGAAGGCGAACTACATCGGCGATATTGGCATGCACGTTATCAAGTGCCTCTGGTGCTACGAGCGTTTTCACTACGGTGAAGAACCGGGTCCCGCCGATCGTGGTCGCTGGCTCGGCGACATCTATACCGAGTCCGACCAGCGGGTCAATTTCAGACAGGACGTGCTGGAGCTGCTGAACGAGCTTGCCAGTAACGACCCGGCGTTCGTCACCATGGTCGATCGCATGATGAAAGAGCTCTACAAGGTCCACGAAGTTGGCGAGGATGTTGCCTACCTGCTCGGTCAGATCTCCAACAAGCGTGAGATCAAGGACGATGCCTTCTACGATCAGGAGACGATTCCAAAGTTCTGGCCGATCGTAGGCGACCAGCTCCAGGTTAATCTGGAAATGTCGCGTGGGGAGCGTGAGCAGCACGACGACATCGAGGATCCAATCCCCGAACCATCCCAATACGAAGATTGGATCGAACGCTGGCAAGAGCTCTCTGAGCGCATCTCCTGGTGGCCACATGTCAACCGCTGGAAAGAAGAGATCAAGGAAGAGTTCCAGCGGTGGGAGCGCAAGGACCCGGATTTCGTCCAGCTCTGGGAGACCACCAAAGAGTGGAGCATGCAGGACTTCGAGCGCATCTACGATGAGATTGATGTCGAGTTCGATACCTGGTTCTACGAGAGCGAGGTCGAGGAGCCGGGTCGTGAGATCGTCAAGGAACTCATGGATCAGGAGATCGCCGAGATCAGTGATGGCCTGCCGGTTGTCAAAATCGACGAGAAACTCGGTCTTGAAAAAGAAACCTTCCGGACGATGCCAGTGCTCCGCTCGGACGGAACCACACTTTACTCAACCAAGGATCTGGCGCTGACGAAGCACAAGTTTGAAGAGTACGGGGTAGATCGCTCGATCTGGGTGGTAGATGTCCGCCAGGCGCTGTATTTCCAGCAGATTTTCAAGATCATGGAGCTAATGGGCTTCGAGCAGGCGGAGAAATGCTTCCATCTCGGCTACGAGATGGTGACGCTGCCCAGCGGTGCGATGAGCAGTCGCTCGGGCAACGTTGTGCTCTATGACGATATTGCCAGTGCAGTGCTGGAACGAGCCCGGGAGATCATCGATGAGAAGAATCCAGATCTCCCGGATGCGAAGAAGGATGAGATCGCGCACGATGTCGGTATTGGTAGCCTGAAATACAGCATGCTTTCCCGGGATAACAACCGGGTGATCGTGTTCGACATCGAAGAATCGCTTTCCTTCGATGGCCACGCTGCTCCGTATATCCAGTATGCCCACGCCCGGGCTTGCCGGATTCTGGAAAAAGTAGACAAACTGCCAGAAGGTGAGCTGACCTTCGAGGATCTTACGACCGAAGAGATCGACCTGATTCAGCAGATTGCGATCTTCCCGAGCGAGATACAGCGTGCGGCGAGCGAGTACAAGCCGCTCTATGTGGCGACGTACGTCTATGAGCTCGCCAAGAAGTTCAATGATTTCTACCGGGCCTGTCCGGTTCTGCAGGCCGAAGAACCGCAGCGATCCGCCCGGATCGCACTCGTTGACGCGACACGCCAGGTTCTGGCGAACGGACTCTCCGCAGTCGGAATCAAGGCACCGGAGGTTATGTAGTGACAAGCGACGAACCGTTCAGGAACTGGATGTCAACCGCTCCGGTGCGACCGATTCAGATCCCGATGGCAATTGGCGCGATGAAGACTGGCGTCGATCGCGGTGCAGCGGTACTCGACGAGACGCTGCGGGCGAGACTCGTTGATCGCAACCGCACCGACATCAGCAACCGCCTGCTGGAAAGCAACGAGATTCCCGTCGCTCCGCTGGAGACCCCGGATACCCGTCGATATCCCGGCAGTGCACTGGAGCTCGAAGGAGTTGCCGAGGCGAGTGATCAATTGGCGAGCGCCGTGTCAACTGCCATTTCCAACGGTGAACTGGCGCTGACGATCGGCGGAGATCATGCGGTCAGCATCGGCAGCATCGCCGGTGCGGCCGAACAGTGTGAACAACTTGCCGTTATCTGGATCGACGCTCACGCGGACATGAACTGGCCGGAGGTCTCACCCTCCGGGAGGCTTCACGGAATGAGCCTGGGGGCGAGCCTGGGACGTGGTGCTGAGGAACTGACGAAACTCCGTGATAAATGCCCGAAAGTGCAGGAACACGACGTCAGCCTTATCGGAATCCGACTGCTTGATCCGGGAGAGGAAACCTGGCTCCAGGAGTCACAGTGCCATCTGATGACGATGCCGGACATCGATAGTGTCGGCCTGGATGCGGCGATCCAGCACGTGATTGCCCGGCTCCGGGCGTCCGGCGCGGATGCGGTGCATCTGAGCTTCGATCTCGACTCCCTTGATCCACTGGTGCTCTCCGGCACCGGAACTGTCGAACGAGGCGGGTTCACCTACCGTGAAGCGTGTCGGATTCTCAGACTGATTCGCCACAGTGATCTGCCGATCCGCTCGATCGACTGGGTGGAGCTAAATCCGGATCTGGATCCAACAGGTGGCTCGAACGACGTCGCGGCAGACCTTCTTGCCATTGCGCTTGGCGAAGATGTCTTCCGTGCCCATCGGATCACGGATTGTGCAGCACGATAACGCCGCGATCGGTCGTCGCGTAGAGAATCGATCCACCCATCGAGAACTGAAGATCCCGGACAGTCTGCTCGTCAACTTCCGGGATCTGTCCCCAGCTCTGACCGCCGTCTTCGCTCAGGTACACGCCACGAATAGTTCCAAGGAAGATGCGCTCCGGCGTTGATGGATGCGGTTGCAGGGCATAAATGCCCAGGCCAGCCTCGATCTCGGACTCTGGAATCTCTTCTTCCTGTGGATCGACGGAGGCGATGACATCTTCCAGTCCTTCGCGGGACGTGCTCCACGTTCGGCCGCCGTCATCGCTGAAATGCACCCCACCGGGCTCGCCAACGAGAATTCTGTCGCCCGTAGCGTGGATTGCGCCCGGGCCCCAGAAGGAGATAATCGGCTCCCGGAATTCAGGATTCTCAGGATCCTCAATGTCGATCTGTCGAAGGTAGCTGACTTTCTGTTCGCCTGTAAACACGCCAAACAGGCCAATCTGGGTGACGATCAGCCGCGTGAGGTCGAATTCGGAATCCGGCAGGTGGCGGTCCCAGGTTCGCCCGCGGTCCAGCGATATCGCCAGACCGCAGCGTGATCCGATAATCACGTCATGATCATCCGGCCAGACCAGGATCGGCCGGGTGTTGATGGCGTCTTCAACTTCCTGCCAGGTTTCCCCGCCGTCAGTGCTTCGGAAAAAGGGAACCGGTTCGTCCTCTGCCAGGCAGGGAGGATGATCGCCAAGATACAGATAATCCGGATCAGATGGATCGGCGATGATCTGCCCATTGACCGGAAGCGCCCCGACTCGGTCCCAGTTGCGGGCAGTAGTTCGTCGGTAGAGTGCGGTATCACTGGCTGCGTATTCGGCGGGGAGGTCGGTATCCCAGAGCACAACCTGCCGCATGGTGATTCCGTCGATTATGAGTAGCCCGCCGCTCGGTACGGCAGTTGGTGCGGGCACGGTGGGATCTGGTTGGGCCGTCGGTGTCAGTTGAACGTCAGCATCCGACGAGTCGGTATTGTTGGAACTTCGCTCGTCGAGAGAAATACAGGCAGCCAGCATCAGGGCCATTGTCAGGGCGATCAACACGCCGAGTTGTCGGCCAAGCATCACTGCCACGGTCAATCCTCATCGTCGATGGGTGCATTTATCGATACAGACAGGATAGTCGCCGGGGGACGCCCGGCGAATACTCTGAACGTATCACGAATTGTGGAACATGAACACGGTGTTCAGCTCGAGTCAGGTTCTGGCGCGTCGTCGCCCAGCAGGATCAGGATGTCATACCCGTCTGGTGGAGGAGCGCTCTGGTCATCGAGCTCGATCTCGACGATATCTGGATCGAACCCGAGTTGTTCGGCGATGTCTCTCAGGGTTTCTTCACTGACTCCCGCGCCCCGAATAACCGAGTTGACAACATCGCCCGCATCATCTGACTGCTGGATGTCGACGCTGGAATACCCTGCCTCGGTCAGCGTATCGCGAGTGCGCCCGGCAAGACCATCAACAAACGTCCCGTTTTCAACCAGGATGTCCGCATCATAGTCGATGAGTTCGTCGGCATCCATTTCCTGCTCGGGGAAGATCTCGGCCATCTGATCGTGGATGCAGTCCCAATCCGGGACAAGGTAGTACCCGCCAACCCAGGATTCTGTTGTGCACTCGATGATGCTGTACCTCTCGATGTCGTCGTTATCGATGTCGTTTGCCATACGGGCAAGAGCCAGCGACTGCCGCA
>SLMJ01000272.1 GCA_007133615.1 Thermomicrobiaceae bacterium
AGTCATCCGATCATTATGGCCCGTTTCGGCCTGCAGGCGATCCAGCCGGTGACGTTCTTCGCTCGTCGGAACTTCCAGACGGAGCACGCCCGAGTGATCCTTGCCGGCATCGCGGCACATTCCTTCCTAAAGCTGACCACCCCGCTGACGACCGCAATCGGCATGGTGCTTGGGGTCTACGGGCACCGGCACAACTGGCCCTTCGTTAAGGGCGGCGCTCAGCGCCTGACGGAGGCGATGGTTTCCTATTTCGAATCGCTTGGCGGGGAGATTCAGACCGGCTGGAAGGTGAACTCGGTGGATGAACTGCCGTCACACCGATCGACGATGCTAAACGTCACCCCGAAGCAGGTGCTCGATCTGGCGGGAGACCGCCTCCCGGGGATGTATAGCGGTACGCTGCGGCGCTTCAAGTACAACCCCGGCGTGTTCAAGGTCGACTGGGCCGTCAGCGAGCCGATCCCGTGGACGGCCGAGGCCTGTCGGCGGGCAGGAACGGTGCACCTGGGCGGGACGATGGACGAGATCGCGATCTCGGAAGATCTGACCAACCGCGGCCTGCATGCCGAGAAGCCGTTCGTGTTGCTGACCCAGCCGAGCGTATTCGATGAGACCCGGGCCCCGGAGGGCAAGCACACGGTCTGGGCCTATTGCCACGTGCCGAACGGGTCGACCGTCGATATGACCGAGCGGATCGAGCAGCAGATCGAGCGCTTTGCCCCCGGGTTCAAGGAGACGATCCTGGCGCGATCGACCCGGTTTACGACGGATCTGGAAGCGGAGAACCCGAACTGCATCGGCGGGGAGATCCAGGGTGGCAAGCAGGATATCTGGCAGCATTTCACCCGCCCGGCGCCGCGATGGAATCCGTACCGCACCCCGGCGAAGGGGATCTACATCTGCTCGGCCTCGACACCGCCCGGTGGCGGGGTCCACGGGATGTCCGGTTACCACGCTGCGAGAGCCGCGCTGGCGGATATGTAGGCGTACGTTCGCCGCGTCAGGTGTGCTACGATTCTCCTGACAGCAAGCTCGACCTCACCACCCGGAGTTAACTCGTGTCAATGCCAGATGTTGACAGCCAGGAATCCCGATCCCGGCGGCAGACCCCGTTGCCGGGTGGTCTGGAACATGCCCGGCAGCAGTTGCTCGATCTCGGCCTGCGGAACAACCTGCTCAACTACCGCCTGTTGAAGACGCGTGGGCTGGAATCGCACACGGAGTCGCCAGACGAGCTGTTTCAAGCACTGGTGAGTCGCCGGCAGGTGCGGTTTGCAGCCGTTCCCCGGGAAGATCAGGGAGCCGATCGGCCAAGAGCCCGGCGCACGGGAGATTCCGTTACGACTCTTCCCTTTATCGGTGATGAAGCCGACCTGGAGCGACGCCTCCTCAATACCCACGATCACGCCCGCATTTCACTGGAAGAGCAGGGGCTGAACTCGCTGTTCCTCGCCTTCGGCATGCTGGAGTGGTACGAGTCGGACGACAGCAGCAATACGCGGCTTGCCCCGCTGGTACTGGTGCCGGTGGAGCTCTCCCGCCGGGATGCCCGGTCACAGTTCGTGCTGAACTGGACCGAGGAAGACATCGGCGGGAACCTCTCACTTAAGGAAAAGCTGGACCGGGAGTTCGGCATCGAGCTGCCGGAGTTCGATCCCGAAAACGGCTCGCTGACCGACTATTTCGAGTCAGTGGAGCAGGCGATCGAGGGGATGAAGGGCTGGCGGATTCATCCAAAGCGCGTCGTGCTCGGGCATTTCTCCTTTAACAAGTTCCTGATGTACCACGATCTCGATCCAGAGAAATGGCCGGTCGAACAACACCCGCTGGAGCACCCGATCCTGGAAGGTTTGCTCAGCAAGGATGGATTCACGCAGCAGCCGTCCAACTACTCCGAGGATGTTTTTCTGGACGACGTCGTCAGCGACGATGACCACACGATGGTCGTTGACGCTGACGGCAGCCAGACGCTGGCCCTGCTGGATGCGATCGACGGCCGGACGATGGTCGTCCAGGGTCCACCGGGTACCGGGAAATCGCAGACGATCACCAATCTTATTGCGCTGGCGATCGGTCAGGGGAAGCGGGTGCTGTTTGTTGCGGAAAAGATGGCCGCGCTGGAGGTCGTCAAACGGCGGCTGGATACGCTGGGACTCGGCGAGGCCTGCCTGGAGCTGCACGGCACGAAAACCCGCAAGCGCCGGGTGCTGGATGATCTGAACTACACGCTCGGACTCGGCGAACCGCAGTTGCCGATGGCGTACGGGCACGACCTTTCCACTCGCCTCGGAGCCAATCGTGCCTGGCTGAACAATTACTGCCGGGCATTGAGCGAGCCGGTCGGCAACTCGAACATCACCGCTTATGACGCTCTGGGTGTGGTTGTTCACACTCGTGACGAGCGCGACGTCAGCTCCTGGCCAAGTATCGAGCTCCGGGGAGTCGCCGAATGGGATCCGGAGACGCTTCGCCAGCGCACGAAGCTCGTGACCGATCTGCAGATGACGCGTCGCCAGGTTGGCGATCCTGCGGAACACCCGTTTCGTGGTGTCCGGCGGACGACGCTCAGTCCGATCGAGATGGAAGACCTGCGCTCGCTGTTGCGGGACACGTTTGCCGCCCTGGCGCGGGTGTCCGAGAAGAGCTCCGAGTTCTGGTCCCGCCTTCAGCAACAACCGAAGCTCTCGCCGGCCGGAATCGAGACCGCAGTCGCCACCGGAAAGCGAGCCAGCACAGTCGATGCGCAGGGTGAAATCCGCTACGCCGATCCTCGCTGGATCGATCAGGCTCATGAGATCACCTCGCTCATTGAAGAGGGTGAGACTGCCCGGAACACAGCGAATGAGTATCGCGATCAGGTGACGCCGGAAACCTGGGATACCGATCTCGCCGCGCTCATCGACTCGATCCGCGGGTATCAGGGATCGATCTTCCGATGGTTCTCGCCAACCTGGTGGTCATTGAAGGGTCAGGTCCGGAGTCACGTCACCGCTGAGGCGCCGGATGATCTCTGGACACAGGTCGAACTGCTGGATGGTGTTCGTCGCTATCAGGATGCGAAGAAAACGATCGAGGAGCAGCGCGAGTTCGGCTCGCAGATGTTCGGGCGTCACTGGCAAGGGATAGATTCGGACTGGGAGAGGCTCCGGGCGCTGGCGTCTTCGGGCCAGGCGTTGCATCGGGACATCCGGGAGCACGGTTTGAGCAGTTCATTGCTGGATGCGCTCGATCAGGGTACAGATCGGCAAGAACTCGCTGCGCTGGCAGATGAGCTCGGTAAAGAAGCCGATCACGCGCAGAAACTCGTGGACCAGACGAGCAACGAGCTCATGTTCGAACCGCGAGAGTTCGACCATCGCGCAACCAGGCTGCAGGATCAGTCGATCGTCGAGCAGTCCGAGCGTATCCGGCACTGGCTGGAGCACTTCGGGGCGTTGAATCAATGGGTCGGGTTTCGAGCCGCGTTGCACGATTGCCATGAAGCCGGGATGGGATCAGTCGCCGATCTCGGCTGGAAGTGGGACCAGGCGGGCGAGCTCCTGGAAGATGTCTTCCACTATCGTGTGCAACTGGAACTGGTCGATCACGCCTGGCGCACCCGGAGCGTTCTGACCAACAATGGCTCCGAGAACAAAGACCGGTGGCGAGCAGAATTCGGGCAACTCGACCAGGAGCAACTGCGCTGGAACCGGGCCTTGCTGGCCAGGCGGCACTGGGAGCAGTTGCCCCGGAACGGTGGTGGCGAAGTCCGGACGCTGTTGACCGAAATTCAGAAGAAGCGCCGTAACCTGCCCATCCGTCAGTTGATGAAGCGGGCCGGGAACGCGATTCAGGCCGTCAAACCCGTCTTTATGATGAGCCCGCTCTCTGTCGCGAACTTCATCCCGCCCGGAGCGCTGCAGTTTGATCTGGTGGTGTTCGACGAAGCCAGCCAGGTGGAGCCGGTGGACGCGTTCGGGGCGATTCTCCGCGGCAAACAGGCGATCGTGGTCGGCGATGACCGGCAGTTGCCGCCGACCGACTTTTTCCAGCGAACGATCGAGGATGATGACGTCGATGAGGATCAGGTCTCACCAGCAGATGTTCAGAGCATCCTGAATCTCTTCCTCGCGCAGAACTCTCCGCAGCGGATGCTGCGCTGGCACTACCGAAGCCAGCACGAGTCGCTGATCGCTGTCTCCAACCGTGAGTTTTATGACAACCGGCTGGTGGTCTTTCCGAGTCCGTCGCGCGAGTATTCCGAGCTCGGGTTACGTTTCAACCACCTGCCGGATACCGTGTACGACCGCGGTCGAAGCAAGACGAACGTTGAAGAGGCGAAGGCAGTTGCCGCAGCCGTAATGGAGCACGCCTTTGAGTCTCCGGAGCTCACGCTCGGCGTTGCCGCGTTCAGCAAGGCGCAGGCAGACGCAATCCGTGATCAGTTGCTGATCCTGCGACGCGAAGATCCGGATGCCGAAGCCTTTTTCAACGACCACGAAGCGGAGCCGTTCTTCATCAAGAGTCTGGAGAACGTCCAGGGAGACGAACGGGATGTCATTTTCATCAGCGTCGGCTACGGACGCGATGAGCACGGCCGGGTGACGAACAACTTCGGCCCGGTCAACAAGGAGGGTGGCGAACGTCGCCTGAACGTGCTGATCACCCGTTCCCGTCGACGCTGTGAGGTCTTTACGAACATCACCGACGAAGACATCTCAGCCAGCAGCCCGAGCCAGGGCGTCCAGGCCTTGCGGACGTTCCTGCGCTTCGCCCGGACGAGCGAATTCCCGGTGACGGAATGGACCGGGGAAGAGGTGCAATCGCCGTTCGAGCACGCCGTGAAGCTGGCTCTGGAACGCGAGGGATACGAGGTTCATACCCAGGTCGGATCTGCCGGGTACTTCATCGATCTCGCGGTCGTGGATCAGGATCGACCCGGACGGTATCTGCTGGCGATCGAGTGCGACG
>SLMJ01000002.1 GCA_007133615.1 Thermomicrobiaceae bacterium
GGGCTGCCGCCTTCGACCGATTCGCCGCTGCGGCACCTGCCCTCTCGCCACCACGCTTGAGGCGCTCCTTCGCCGACCGTGTCCGTTCGCCGCCGAAGACCGACGCCGGCCGCGGCGATGGCGCATACTTCGAGACGACCGATGAAGCGGTCCCGACTGCAGCCCCACGCATCGAGAGCCCAATCAGGAAAAACGACCCGCTCACAGTGAACGGAATCAGCACTGCGAGCGCGAAGATTCCAAGCGTCGCCAGGAAGTTGAGCAGTTCCCAGGGGAAGAGTTGCCAGCCGACGGCGTTCGCGAACGCGAGCAAAATCGCCGTCGGGATATTCATCACCAACAGCCCGTACCACTGCCAGATGAAGAACGATCCAACCTGCTTCACCCGGCGGTGACCGCCCCAGTAGGCCAAAATGAAGAAAATCGGCAACACAGCTGGATACACAAAGAGGAGAACATGCCGAGTCGCGTGAATCAACCCAAGGGCAGCGCCGCCGACCCATCCTTTGAAATAAAGAATCAGCGCCGTCGCCACGCCACCCGAGTACGTCGTCACCTCCGAATCAAGGACGTCCTCCCCATCCGGGAGAAACAACTGCGCCGCCGCATCACTCAACGCGTGCATGAGTGTCGCGAACTCCCAGACGGCAACAATCATCATGACGACGAACACGCCAGAGGCGAGTATCGAGCCGACCTTCCGACGCGTGATCGCCGTGATCGCCGGCGCAACCAGCATCAATAGCGCCAACAGGAACATGACCGACATCGCCATCGGCATCACCAGCCCAAGATAGACCTCCTCGTAGACCGTCACATAGTTCTCCGTTGCCATCGCCTCGTAGAGGCCAGCTTCTTTGTGCGACGGCGTCTGCTCACCTTCCTCGAGAGCCTCTGGCGTGCCCAAGATTCCGAAGGCGCCATCGTTGTTGATCGTCGGCGTCCCAAGGGCCTCGTTGAAGACTTCCTCTACAAAGAAACTCATCGCGCCAGCAAACATCTCGGTGAGGCGCTCCCAGACTTCTTCAGCTGCGTCCGCGGGGTTCAGCGTATTACTGACCGCACTTCCGGCACCACCGAGGATTGAACGTCCTGCTGGCCCCTCCTCTTCGTCCTCGCTCTCCTCGAGATAGAGTTCCTCGAACTCCTCGCGATCTTCACTATCCTCAATCTGGAGCGGTTCGTCGTCCTCAAGTCCATCACCGGACACATTTTCAGACTCGTTCCCAGTGAGGACATCATCGCTCTCCTCGAGTTCATTCCCAAGACTATTATCCGAACCATCCACTGCATCAGCCTCTTCGCCATCTTCCGGCGGTTCCCAGACACTCTCGTTGTCGTCAGTACCCTCAATCAGAGGCACCACATCATCCGCCGAGACACCAGCGTCAGCAGCAGCAATACCTGACCCAACAAGTACTCCAACGCTACACAACACTGCGATTAGAAGAACAATTCGGGCAATTCTCATTGGTATGTGAGTTTAGACGAACGGCGAGCAGCCTTCGCCGACGCCTGGCCCTCCGGCATAGCCGAGGGCGATATCGATGAACTGGACGAAGAAGATGAACGCAATCACACCGACGATCGGCCCAATCATCATCAGACTCCCGACTGCCGTTGAACCAGTAAACAGCGGCACTGCTCGCAGAACTAACCCAAGCATGAAGATCAGAAATAGCGCGCCGAGGATGACCTGCCAGGCCATCATCTGAATATCGAAGATCATCAGCCCGAAGCCTTCTCCGCAGATGTCTGTTCCCTCACCTTCCTGTGCCGCAACTGACTGCGATGCAATCAGCGAGACAACTCCCATGAGAACTATTGCTCGAACCGGCGTCAATAGCTGACGCCGAATCGAGTCCCCTTCCGAACCCTCCTGTTGTGTGAGGTTCTCGAGTTCTGATCGACTCTCGTGGGCCGACTGCAGAACCCACAGGAAGAGTTTCTGGAGAACCGTACGATCCCGATCCGTATTCGCAGTAGGTTTTTCTTCGGTCATTTGTATTCTCAAAGCCCCACCAAGCCATTAGCAACTTATGGGCACTCTATTAGTGAGACTTCTATGAGTGGAGTCTAGCCTCAGAGCAATAAATCTATTGCTCAACACCATCTAAACTAGTTATTGGTGCCATCCGATTCTTAGCGGAGATTTATGTGAGTGAGCACTAACCCCGCATATTGTGATACGCAGCATAGAGATGTCAACCACACAGCCGTGGGGTGCTGGGTGATCAGTATGGCGGATAGCAACGAAATCGATACTGACGAAGATGACTCTAAATCAGTCAACATCGAGATTGAAGGGGAAAACAAGACTCGCTACGTCTCGGTAGAGTTCCCTTCTGAACAGTACCAACGTCTCGACGATCTCAAAGAACAGCACGGGCTTACCTGGCGCGGGCTTCTGATGCATACTCATCGACAGCTCGATACCCCGGAAATAGAGAGTACGGACCAGTACGAACAACTAAACGAAGCTCGTCAGTGGCATGGGTTCACCTGGAAGGGAATGCTCTTGTATGCGGGTCGCGATCTCGAGGAACAGGCATAACTCAATCCTCATATAAACCTAATTCCAAGTACGGCTACGTTACGCCAATCCCAATCCCAAAAAAGAAGAGTATCATCCAGAGTACACCGCCCGATACACGCCGGATTGCGCCGTGATTGTGTGGATCTCCAGTGAGGACCCACAAAACGACGCCAGACGCTGCAATAACGAGCGCTGAAAGTAGCCCGAATCCAGAATAGGCCATATAGGCGCCCAAGAACGTTAGCACCGCAAAAAATCGTGCAGCAGCAGCATTCGATCTGGTGAGGAGTCCTGGCATCTCTGTTTTTACATAGTATAATTTTGGCCCATAAATATATTTTGGTGAGTCTTAAGCAATATTACAGTGAGCCATTCAACGTCACGTTCTCGAGCGAGGGTGTCTGACCACCTATTACCGATGAGACTGAGGACCCAGCGTCCCACCCGTCTGCCACAATATCCACATCCCGAAGCGTCACTGGTGCCGATGTCCCGGAATAGAACGCATCCGCCGGCTCGAACAGCGAGATCCGGCAGTTCTCAATGACCGATTCGGTTACCCCAGAACGTGTCCCAATAGCGAAGTTTCCCGCTGCTCCACCGCTCTCACTCTCGTGAGCAATCGTCACTTCACAGTCCCGGATCATCCCCTCACCAGCGTAGTGCCAAATCGAGCGCTGTGCATCATGCACGCCGGATGGCATCCGATCGATGATCACTACACACCCCTCAACCGTTGACTGACCATAGGGGCCATCTCGAGTGAGTTCGCCGTCCTCGTTCTCGTCGAGCTCCGGGATCGGCTCCCAATCGTCGGTGTGATTAAACCGAATGTTGCTCGTTCCTGAGTTGGAAGTGATGCAGTTCCGTACGATCTGCCGGCCACCGCCCTGAACGTACATCCCGTTGTCCGGCCATGGGCCACAAATCACGTTCTCGAACAGCGTCGTCCCCGACATACTCGTGTGACCTGCAATCCCGGTCGTCGACCAACTCTGACCAAAACCACCATCGCTCGTTGAACCGTCGTAGTTCTCAGTCTGGCGAGTGTTGATCGTATCTGCGTAGTGCATCCCACCACCGCTCATATCGACCGAGTCAACGTGAGCAAAGGCGTCCGGTGCCATCGTTGCGACGCGCATGTTTCCGTGGGTCCCGAGATCGTGGACGCCGTTGAACGCGATATTGCGAATTTCTGCTCGGTCACCAACCATAGCATACAACCCGCGCATTCCCGCGTTCTCTCGAGCCCAATCGAAAATAAACCCACCAAAGACCAGTTCGCCTTGATGGGGCTGATCCGCCGTCCCGATCTGGAAAAGCATCGTCCCACCGCGGTACTCTCCTTCGTCGACTGTGTGCCCGCTGATAGCTTCGACTTCGCCGTGCCGGATTACGGCGTTTTGTCCAACGAGGCCTACGTCGCGCCAACCGGTCCGACGAAAGCTCTGATTCATTTTGTACTGCCCCTGCGGAAACACGATCAAGGTATCATCCTCCCAGGCCATCATCAGGGCATCGTCGATCGGCTCTTCTCCCGTTGAATCTGCGTTGTAGGGATCGTCAGTAATATCCACCACGTTCCTGAACCGGTCCTCGTAGGCACCCGGATCGACCACCGTCGTTACCCCCGTGTCGATGTTTATTGCTCCAGCGTTGGCTGGGTTCCCTTCACCCATGGAGGACCCACCGTCAAAGGCCATACACCCCGCCAGAGACGCTATCAGTGCCACTGACGTCGCCGCACCACCACGCAGAAAGTCACGACGTGAATATGAGTGTTTCATAAGTGTATAACCATATCTCAAAGTGATATTGTTTTCGGAAGATCAACTAATTTGTGAGGGAAGGGATTGCGACAGCCACCCAGCTCGAGCCAGCGACCGACCCCAGCCAGCACCGCGCCACACCCCTACCGACTGGCCGCTCGCACTCCGCTTCGCTCCGTGCTCGCTCTCCATGCTATAGCCAGAGATGACCCCCAGACACTACCTCGAGATCTCTCAGGATCACATGCCTACACTCGAGGTGATAGTCCACTGTCTACCAACCTGTTGATAGTCCACTCTGCTTGTGCACAGCCTGATAGTCGCCCTTGTTCTCGAGGTGATAGTCTCCTCTGCTATAGCCTGATGGTCACCCCACTTTGCTGAGTTCCTCGAGATGCTTTTCTGCTGTTCGCGCCCCTCCGCTTTGGTTGAGGGTTGATCTGCTATAGCTCGGTGTTTTCCCACTCATCTCTCGCCTCGTTGATATCCCCTCGAGGCTATAGTCGCGGAGCCCCAACACGGCCTGCTCGAGATTAGCGTTGTGGGGGTAGCCAGACTATATATAGTCGGTAACTCGGAATTATATGTAGATACATGCAGTTTTATAGCTAGAGAAATTTA
>SLMJ01000192.1 GCA_007133615.1 Thermomicrobiaceae bacterium
GCGATTCCAGCGCTCCCGAACCTTCCCGCGGCGCTCGCGGCCGGCGGCTTCTCCAGCGATGACACCGAATCCGCCCGAACCCGAATGCTCCTGCAGGATGAGCTTCCGTCCTTCACGGCGTCGAGCCTTCTGGTTGTCTATCAGCATGAAAGCCTCACGGCCGACGATCCCGAGTTTCAGCAGCGTGCCAATGACGCGATCGAACAGATTACCGAGCTTCCCGAAGTTCTGACAGTCCAATCGTTCACTGAAATACCGGGTCAGGTCAGTCAGGATGGACACACGGCGTATACGTCGATCCAGCTGGACGTTGAGCCGGAAGATGCGCAACACCTCATGCCGGAGATCGATGACCGCCTTCAGGACGTAGACCTGAACATTCTGCTCGCCGGCGCCCCGGCGTTCTACGAAGACATCGAAAACACCAGCGAACAGGATCTCCGTCGAGCTGAACTGATTGCCGTCCCATTCGCCCTCGTGGCCCTCCTGTTTGTCTTTCGCGGGCTTGTCGCGGCTGGAACACCGCTTATTGCCGGCGGGATGGGCGTCGCCGCCTCGCTGGGCACTCTGTACCTGGTCGCCCAGCAAGTCGACCTGACCATCTTCGTGCTCAATCTCGCAACGATGCTCGGGCTCGGGCTCGCGATCGATTACTCGCTGTTTATGACAAGCCGGTTCCGGGAAGAACTCGAGACATCCGACGTTCCAGAGGCAATCGAACGCACCGTCGACACGGCCGGCCGTGCGGTCTTCTTCTCAGGTTTCACCGTCATGCTCGGCCTCGCCGGGCTGATGGTGTTCGACTTCATGTTCCTGCAGTCGATCGGGTTCGCCGGCGCGGTGGTCGTCATCTTCGCGCTGGCTGCCGCACTTACGCTGCTACCAGCGTTACTTTCGGTACTCGGCCACCGGATCAACAAGTATTCGTTTCTCGAGCGGGGCAAAGACACCGGGCGCTTCTGGTACGGCGTCGCGAATCTGGTGATGCGTCGTCCCTGGCGAATCCTGATACCGACCGTCGCGGTCCTGCTCCTGGTCGGTTCTCCGTTTCTCGGCATTCGTCTGAGTGCCCCGGATGCAACGATTCTGCCGATGTCAACCGAATCCCGACAGGCGTTCGAGACGCTTCGCAGCGAGTTCGGCGATGGCGAGATCTCGCCTATGATCATCGCCGTCGAGCCAAACGGCCCGATCAACGATCCTGAGGTCATCGAAGACCTGTATCACTTGACAAGAACGATCGCCGCTGACGAACGCGTCTGGAAAATCGACTCGATCGTCACCATCGATCCCCGACTATCATTGCTTCAGTACCAGATGCTCTACGAGGACCTAGACAACATCCCGGACCCATTCGTCGCCGGAGCCGCCGGAGATCTCATGAGTGAGAGCGTCACTGCGATCTTCGTTTATACCCAGGATCTGCCCGCCAGCGACGAAGCACAGGACCTGCTCGCTGACCTCCGTCAACTCGATGAGACATCGAATCTGAGCCTTTCATTCACCGGCGGTTCAGCCGAGATCGTCGATACCGTGAACCGCATGTATCAGGACTTTCCACTCGCGGCATTGATCGTCGTCGGGAGTACCTACCTGGCATTGCTGGTGCACTTCCGGTCGGTCTTCCTTCCGCTCAAGGCGATCCTGATCAACATCCTGAGCCTGACTGCGAGCTACGGCGCGCTGGTCGTCATCTTCCAGCAGGGAAATCTCAGTTCATTGCTGGGATTCACACCGATGGGCTTCATCGAATCGTCTATCCCGATTCTCATGTTCTGCGTGCTGTTTGGTCTGAGTATGGATTACGAGGTCTTTCTACTCACTCGAATGCGCGAAGAATGGGACCGCACAAAGGACAATCGCTACGCCGTCCGGACCGGACTGGCGAGAAGCGGGCGGATCATTACCGGAGCAGCTCTGATCGTCGTCGTCGTGACCGCATCCTTTGTTACCGCTGAGGTGGTGCTGATCAAGGCGATTGGACTCGGTATCGCGATCGCCGTTGCACTGGACGTGACCATCGTCCGAAGTCTGGTCGTCCCCGCCACGATGCGTCTCGTTGGCGATTGGAACTGGTGGATACCCGGCTGGCTGGAGAGGATCCTGCCGCCGAGCCCGTTCGAGGAATACTCAACGATCGACCAGAGAGTGTATGCCGATGATTGAGCGCGTGCTGTATCGGGTTGTCTTCCTCGCATTGACGGTGCTGCTCGCGGCCTGTGCGGTCGCGGACGATCCGGCTGCTGATCGTGACATTACCGAAGAGCAGGATCGACCAGCCGGAGCACTTCTGGAAGAGCGCGACGACCCACAGCCGATCTCCCTGCCTGAAGACGCGGCTCCTCATGATCGACTGACCGAGTGGTGGTACTACACCGGCCATGTGGAAGACGACGATGGCTATCTGTACGGGTTCCAGTTCGTGATCTTTCAGGTGCAGCGAGGTGATTTCCCGTCAACCTACGCGGCCCACTTTGCCGTCACCGATACCCGGAATGGCGAGTTCAACTTCGCCGAGCGTATCGATACGTTCGAACATGAAGCCGGAGATACGCCATTTGATCTGCAGATCGGCGGATGGCGACTGACAGGCGGCGATGGGCTCGACCGGATCCAGGCAGACATGGACGGGTACCAACTGGACGTTGAACTCAACAGCCAGAAAGACCCGATCCTGCACGAAGGTGACGGTTACTTCGAGTTCGCACCGGGAGCCGAATCCTATTACTACTCCCGGACCCGAATGGATGCAGCGGGAACACTAACCGTAAACGGTGAGCCACGAAGTATCTCCGGAAAAGCCTGGTTCGATCAGCAATGGGGAGATTTCCTGGTAACTGACGACATCGGCTGGGACTGGTTCTCGGTCCAGCTCGACAGCGGCGAAGAGGTCATGGCCTGGCAGTCGCACGACACCCGCGGCACCACCCTGGACGCCAATGCGACAATCGTCGACCCGGAAGGGCTCACCCAGGATGTTCCCAGTGATGAGCTGTCGATCATCGCCCTCGATGAGTGGCAGAGCCCGCGCACCGGTGGGGTCTATCCAATGGGCTGGATTCTCGACGTGGAATCGCACAATCTCTGGCTTATGATCGAACCAGTTATGGAACAGCAGGAACTGATCACACTGGAATCAACCGGCAACGTCTACTGGGAAGGCATGGTCGCGGTTTCCGGTACCTGGGGTGACAGTGCCGTGACCGGGCTCGGATATGTGGAACTGACGGGATATGTCGATGCGGTTGCGCTGGCGGAGGCATTCCACATTCAGACCCCTTGACAGCTGCTCGTGATACCCGTAACATACTCGTTACAAGTGAATGTGAGCTTTCGCTCATCCAGAGTGGTGGAGGGACCGGCCCTACGAAACCCGGCAACCAGTGCAGTGCACCAGGTGCCAATTCCGGCGGAGACATTCCGCAAGATGAGTGAAATGTGACGACCCTCCACCAGATGTGGAGGTTTTTTTGTTCCTCTGCATCGCCGACCGAACAGCGACGACGAGGAGAGTAGGCGCGGGAAATCCCGTGAGAAGCGAGCCGCGATGGTGAAAGGCGGCACGGCAACCGGCGCTGAACATGACCTCCGAGCTGCGTCCTGAACCGCTTCGAGCACAGTAGGGATCGCCGGATTGACCACCGTTACCATGGTCGAGGTGTTCCAGACACCTCCTGAGGCGCGCTTCGTGAGAAGCGGGTGAATCGGGGTGGTACCACGGGAATGATTAGCCCGTCCCCGCGAGTTCCGGGGGCGGGTTCTGCGTTCCTGGACCAATTGCACGATTGATGGGGTGCTACTCGAATCGCAGGAGGAACACGTGACCGTTACGATAAGCAGATGCTCACACGCGACCCGGACGATCGCGAACGTATCCGACCCACTCATCACCGAGTCAGGTGAGCGTCTTGATCACGCCGAGATTGCCTTTGAAACCTGGGGACGGCTCAACGCCACACGCGATAACGCGATCCTCGTTATCCATGCCCTGACCGGTGACGCCCACGCCGCCAGCCATCACGATAAAGACGAACCAGGCTGGTTCGAAGGAATGATCGGCCCTGGCCGCGCACTCGATACGAACCGGTTCTTCGTCATCTGCACGAATCTACTCGGCGGATGCAGCGGTTCGACGGGCCCGCGATCGATCAATCCGAAGACCGGTCGGCGCTACAACCTGCAATTCCCATCCCTGACGGTCCGGGATCTCGTCCGGGCTCAGGCCCGATTGATTGACAAACTCCGAGTCCGGAAACTGCATGCAGTGGTCGGTGGATCACTTGGCGGCATGCAGGCGCTGGAGTGGGCGATCATGTACCCGGAGAAGGTGGACCGGATCGTTCCGATCGCCAGTTCAGCCTACTTCAGCCCGCAGGGCATCGCCTACAACGAAGTTCAGCGTCGGGCAATCCTGATGGATCCCAATTTCCGGAATGGCGAGTATGAGGACGACAATGTTCCCGAACAGGGTCTTGCCGTCGCCCGAATGCTTGGAATGATCACCTACCAGTCCGATGATCTGATGAGCGCCCGATTCGGACGGAGTACCGAGGCGAAGTACACCGAGTGGCCAGAGTTTCAGCAGCGGTATGATATCGAAGGCTACCTGCACTACCAGGGCGATAAACTGGTCAATCGATTCGACGCCAACTCGTATCTCTACCTGACCCGCGCGATGGACTCACACGATATCGGCTGGAAACGCGACGGGTACGAGAACGCGCTCGCACAGATCGAAGCGCCGACTCTGGGCATCGGGATCTCGTCCGACATCCTCTTCCCGGCCACCTATACCATCGACTTCGTTGACCGCTTACGGGCGCTGGGCCGACACGCCGAGTATCGCGAGATCGAATCGATCGATGGTCACGACGCATTTCTGAAGAACTTCGAACGGCTCGA
>SLMJ01000291.1 GCA_007133615.1 Thermomicrobiaceae bacterium
GTCCATCTTCCTTGCATACAGCGTCATCCAATCGAAACGGTTACGAATGCTCGGTAGCTTCTACTCGTTATGACGCTGCGGTCGTCAATGATGTTCCAGACGTCCTGGCGGGTTGCGTGATCAGGCCTCCTGGACCTGATTCCAGTGAGCTACCGAGTCCCGGAGAAGATCGCTCGCTGCCTGCATGGCAATCTCGCCGCCGTCACCGTTCGGATAGACTGAAACCATGCCGATTGCTTCCACCTTGCCGGTGTCAATCACAGTCTTCATCGCGGCGAGTGTGGTTTCGACGTCCGGCCCATCCGGTTCTTTGGTTCGATGCGTCGGGACATAGGACGAGTCGAGAATATCGAGGTCGATATGCAAATAGATGATGTCGACCTTCTCTGCCAGGCGCTCGACTGCCTGTTTCAGCGCATCCCCGGCGACGGGAACGACTTCGACATCGGTTGCGCCGATCAGCTTTTCTTCGTCGGGATCCAGGTTCCGGACATCGACCATAATGATCCGGTCCGTCGGCAAGGGGACCTCCTGATGGCTGGCAATGCGCCAGTCTCCGTAGCAGAGCCCAGCGCTAACCGCGACCGGCATCCCGCCGAGCATCTGACTCATTGATGTCTTTGGTGTGTTGAAATCGCCGTGTGCGTCGAACCAGACAAGTCCGATCCGGGTGGTCGGGCCCAGACCGGTCTGCAATCCACCGATCATCGCGGGGAGGCCGTTGCAGTTTCCGCCAGCCATGACGATCTTCTTTTTCGCTTGCAGTCCA
Organism: Thermomicrobiaceae bacterium; assembly: GCA_007133615.1. Lineage (GTDB taxonomy): Bacteria > Chloroflexota > Chloroflexia > Thermomicrobiales > Thermomicrobiaceae > SLMJ01. Next base: position 770 of record SLMJ01000291.1, read on the forward strand.
GCGGCGATTTCATCGGCGATCTGTCCGCCGATTGCGCCGAGCGTGCCGACCGGATCTTCCCGATAGGTTTCGTCGTTCAATTCCGGCGCTGCGTAGGTCACCTTCCCGCCTGGTGTGGTGAAGATATCTGCCTCTCGGTAGGCATCTGCTTCATGGACCGAACCTCGAACGAGATCGTCGTGAACGTAGCGGATTTCAACGACATGGATGTTCATGGGCTTCCCTTCCCGGTTCTCGTGAGCGCGTGAATGTTCCGCCGGTATTCTAGTTGACGGAGGCCGATTGGACGATAACCCGTGTCCTGGCCGACAATCAGCGTCGCAGGAATGCGGAACCGGACGAAGATGTTAGAGCAATCCGGAACCGCTGTTTCGGTGGTAGCATAGTGCAGTCCGGCACATCACTGTCGGATCCGGGAGTACGGGAATAACAGGAGGCGGCGTGCAACTCTTCAATACCCTGTCCGGCGAGAAGGAGCCGTTTGCTCCCGCCGATGGCAACACCGTGCGGATGTATGTCTGCGGGATTACTCCGTATGACACCACGCACATGGGCCACGCGATGACCTATCTCACTTTTGATGTGATCAACCGGCTCGTCCAGCACCACGGCTGGCGCATGAAGTATGTCCAGAACGTAACCGATATCGACGACGACATCCTTCGCAAGTCGAATGAGACCGGCGAACGCTGGGATCAACTGGGGGACAAGCATATCCGGCAGTTTCACGAAGACCTCAACGCGCTGAATGTTCTCCCGATGGATGTCTTTCCACGCGCGTCCGAAGAGGCCGAGACGATCATCGAGATGTGCCAGAAGCTCATCGCCGGTGGTAACGCCTACGAGGTCGACGGCACGGTCTACTACCGCGTCAACAGCAATCAGGACTACGGCCAGCTCTCCGGGTACGAAAAAGACGTGATGTATGAGCTGCTCGGTGAGCGTGGTGGTGATCCAACTGATAAGAAGAAGGAAGACCCGCTGGACTTCATTCTCTGGCAGGCTGCCCAGCCAGGAGAGCCGACCTGGGAGAGTCCCTGGGGACCGGGGCGGCCCGGCTGGCATATCGAATGTTCGGCGATGGCATACCGGTATCTGGGCTCGCAGGTTGATATCCACGGTGGCGGTGGTGATCTGATTTACCCGCACCACGAAAGCGAAATCGCCCAGTCAGAGTGTTTTACTGGCAAGAAGCCGTTCGCCCGGTTCTGGGTCCACGTTGCGATGGTGCGTTATCAGGGCGAGAAGATGAGCAAATCGCTGGGCAATATGGTCTTCGCGCGTGAGGTCCTCCGCTACCATACCGCCGATGCACTCCGCCTTTATCTCCATAGCAACCACTACCGCACCGAGTTCGAATACCAGGACGATGGCCCTGCTCAGTACGAGCAACTTGCTGCCGATGTCAAAAAAGCCGCGCGAATCGACAGTGACGACGAGGGCACGCTTGATCTTACCGGCTTGTCTGATGAGTTCTTCGACGCGCTCGACGATGATCTCAACACGCCTGCCGCTGTATCGATCCTTGGCCGAATGGCGAGCCAGGTCATCGAGGCAGCGGTTGCCGGCGACTCAGTCGGCAGAGCACAGGATCAGCTTCGCGTTGCGGCATCGATGTTCGGGCTGCAGGGTACGCGATAACACGTTCGTTCCTCCAATCAACGTAAAAGAGATGCCGCCCGGTTCAGCGAGAACCGGGCGGATGTCGTCTGAAACGGTGCTACAATGCCGGAACCGGGCGCAGATGGCGCAATGGTTCCGATTACTTTCACGGGAGGGACGACCTCGTATGGCGAACGACCGACTGGTGGAGATGGACAAACACATCCTGGGTGAGATCTGGACGACCCAGACTGCCTACGACAATCTTCAGTACATGTGTGACGACATCGGCCACCGCTTTGCCGGAAGCCCGCTCGAGCACAAGGCCGCCGAATTCCTGTCCAACAAGATGAAAGAGTACGGCCTGGAGAACGTGCGGCTGGAAGAGTTCCCAATGGCGAGCTGGGAACGCGGGGAATGCCACCTGACGTTGACGGCACCGGTGGAGAAAGAGATTTCGGCGATCGCGCTACCTTATTGCCCATCGGCCGACTTCGAGGCCGAAATGATCGACGTTGGCGAGGGCGAACTGCCGGATTTCGAGCGCCTGGCCGATCAGATCAAGGGCAAGATCGTTTTCACCGACGCTGAGACCAACAAGCCCGGCGAGCGCAAGAGCCACCGGATCGACAAGTTCAACTGGGCGGTCGAACGCGGCGCAAAGGCGATCGTGTACATGAATCAGAACCCTGGCATGCTTCGCATCACTGGCAGCATTCCGGGAACGATGGCCAAAGCACAGGCTGCCGAGGGCCGGGAAGCACCGATCCCGGGCCTGGGCATCAGCTTCGAGGCCGGCAAGGCGCTCCGCCGCCTGGCGAAGAAGGGCCAGCCGAAGCTGAAGATCAAGACCACCAACAAGACCTATGATTCAAAGTCGTACAACGTTATCGGCGAGATTCCGGGCACCGAGAAGCCGGACGAGATCATCCTGCTGGGTGGCCACTATGACGGTCACGACGTCGCCCAGGGTGCCGGAGATGACGGTGCCGGCACGATCGTCGGTGTCGAGGCCGGTCGTGCGCTGGCCGGGCTCAAAGGGCAGCTCAAGCGGACCGTCCGCGTGATCTGCTTCGGTGCCGAAGAGGTTGGCCTGCTGGGTGCCTGGCACCACGCCGAGCAGAACAAGGACACCAACTTCCGGTACGTCATGAATCTCGACGGCGCTGGTCGCGGTAGCGGCGGCTCCGAGCAGATGACGGTCTCGCTCATTCCGGAGCTGGCGGAGTATTTTGAGAAGCTGGGCCAGGAACTGCCCTATAACTTCGGCATCAAGGACGAGCTGAACTCGCACTCGGATCATTTCCCCTTCGCCACACGTGGCTTCCCGAACGGAACACTCAACAGCAGCGATTCGACTGCCGGAATGATTGGCCGTGGCTGGGGTCATACCGAGGCGGATACCTTCGACAAGATCGATCCGCGTGGTCTGCAGATGTCGGCCATTCTCTGCGCCCGGCTGGCCGTTCGGCTTTCCGAGGACGAGAACTATCCGGGTCGGAAGTACTCGGTTGATGAAGTCGAGAAGCAGCTGGATACCGCCGGGATTCTGGATCGCCAGAAGCAGTCCGGAAACTTCCCGCCGAGCTAGGTTGTCGTCACTTCCAACTGCACGTTCACGGGGCGAATCCTTGGTTCGCCCCTTCTTCTTTGTGAGCTCGAAACAGTTCGACCAATCCTCAGCCATCCCGAGCGGGACTATCCAACGGTAGCGAGTTATCCAGGGATGGACTGAAGCTGCCCCCATGCTCTCCAGCGTCAGGTCTATGAGTCGCCTCAATACGAGACTGATGCTGCGCACCCCAATCACACAACGGCTCGAGTGCTTCGATGAGCGTCTTGCCGAACTTTGTCAATGAGTAATCGACACGGGGCGGAACTTCCGGATACACCTCGCGATGTATCACGCCGTCCGCTTCTAATTGTCGTAACTGCTGAATGAGCATCTTCTCGCTGATTCCGTCAAGCAGGCGCTTCAGCTGACCGAACCGACGCGGCTCGAGATTAAGATGCCAGAGGATCATTGTCTTCCATTTGCCGCCCACCACATCTAACGCTGCTTCCAATCCACACACATATGGTCGAGACGTCATTAGCTACCTCCTTACTTATAAGTGTGTATATTACTTTATCGTGCGTACTTGTAATTCTGCAAGTTGAACAATAGCATAGGACGACAGGATACGATTGCGCTATTCGGCGAATCACGGAATAGGAGTGCACGAGTGCAACGTGACGTAAACCCCGACCAGACCCAACCTGCGGTCCTTCCCGATATCAAGTACGCTCTGATGTTTCCGAATTTCGGGCCCTACAGTGATGCTTCGCTCATGGCTGATCTCGCGGCCGAGGCTGAGAATGCCGGATGGGATGGCGTGTTCGTCACCGACATCATTCAGATGGAAGGCTATGAGGACAGCCCATCCGCGGACCCCTGGATTACGCTAAGTGCCATCGCCATGACAACGGAACGAATCCGGATTGGCCCGAGAGTCAC
>SLMJ01000249.1 GCA_007133615.1 Thermomicrobiaceae bacterium
AAGTACGGCGTTGATCCCAACCGGCCGTATGTCCTCTTCGTCGGCCGGATTGCCCGGCAGAAGGGGATCATCCACCTCGTTGAAGCGATCCCGCAGATCGATCCAGAGTTGCAGGTTGTCCTGCTAGCAGGCCAGCCTGATACCGAAGAGATCGGCCGCGAAATGAGCGAGAAGGTCGCTGACGCCGCGAAGCAGCGGGACGGAATCATCTGGATCGACAAGATGGTTTCCCGTGATGAGGCGATTCAGTTCTACTCCCACGCAGACGTCTTCTGCTGTCCGTCAGTGTATGAACCTTTCGGGATCATTAATCTGGAAGCAATGGCATGTGAGACATCCGTTGTCGCCGCCGCAATCGGCGGGATTCCGGAAGTTGTTGTTCCGGAGGAGACCGGGCTGCTGATCGATCTGCAACTCAAGCCGGGAACGTTTGAACCGGTCGATCCGGCTGGCTACGCGCAGGCCCTGGCTGACGGCATCAATCGCCTGGCGCGAAATCCGGAGCTGCGAGCAGAGATGGGCAAGGCCGGTCGCAAGCGGGTCGAGGATCATTTCTCGTGGGATGCGATTGCCGAGCGGACGGTGGAACTCTACCGATCGCTTGTGAAGTAGACCGGAGCAACCGTGAACGAACCGCACGCGGAACTCACGCTCCAGAGCGGGGAAACTGTCTTGCTCTGGGGCTATGAGTTCGAGCGAGTGGATCAGTCGCTACCGGGGTTGACACGCCTGATGGCAGGGGACGAATCCGGGTTTCCTCCATTTCAGGCGCGGACCATTCCTCGTCGCCCGGAAACCCGATTCAGTGGATTCACATCGGAGCCCGAGCCCGGTGAAACGGAGCTGGTTGCCGATGGACGCCTCTACTATTTCGCGCACCTTACCCGTCCGTTCGGGTGGAGCGACGATCCCCGACGCGAGGCGTTGCAGGATCTGGTGACCCGGGCAACCAGCGATGATGGACTGAAGGCAATTCAGTCTACTCCTACGCAAGATCTCTGGGATGCATTGTTCATCTATGCACGTGGGGAGCGGTTCGTCGACGGCTTGTTTGATTCACACGCTGAATCACTCGCGGTTGTTGGAAACGAGGTCCGGCGGCGCCTGATCGGCGCCGCCACGTGATCGATTGTTCATATCCTAGTTCGGGCGACCAGCCAGTCTGATCCGAACCAGGGTTCCAATTGCGAGAAGCCCGGCGGCAAACGCGGCGAGTGAACCGGTCAGGATTCCGCCCGGGATGCCATTTCCACCGGTTGCTGGAACCAGGTCTTCTGCATCATCCGCTGGTGCTGGCGTGTCATCATCTCGCCCCGGCTCTTCGATCGGACCGCGGATGTTGATACCGTGGAAGTCGCTCGCATCCGCCTCGTCGTCGCCAAACGGCTGCAGCACCGCGACTGACTCGCGTGTTTCGACGTCGAACACTTCGACGCCTGGCGTCTGGCCTTCGGCGACATGCGGCATACTCGCCGGATTCGGTCCTCGTAATGTCACGAAGAGCCATTTCCCATCCGGAGAGAATCCAATGATGTCTGGTGTGTCGGTTAGCTCGAACTCGTCGATGATGGCGTTCGACTCGGTGTCGATCACTATCCCGTCATGAGAGACACGATTGACCTGCCACATTTCGTTTCCATCCGGGCTGACGCGGGTTCCGTGTGGATCCAGTCCCTGTGATTCCGGACCATACGCATCATACGCGGCGACCAGTTCATGGGTATTGGTGTCGAAGACATACCATTCGCCCGGTTCGGCATCGAGCGGGTCGTCGATGTCTGCGAGATCTCCGCTCCAGTTAGCGTACATCTGGCCGTGATTCGGGCTGAATGCAAGGCCACAGTTCGCCCGGACCTCTTGTGGGTCGAAGGCAGTCTCGATTTCGCCGGACTCGAGGGCGACGACGACCAGACCCCCATCCATTGGACCCATCGTGACGTAGGCGTACTGACCGTCCGGGGTGAACTCGTGGCAGACAGGGCCGGGCCATTCCTCGAGATCGTCACCGTAGGTTTCGTTCCATCCTGGCCAGTTTCCGGCCTGCAGGTCAGCAGTCAGCGGGATGTCCCGTTCGATCTCGAAGATCTCGTTCTCCAGGTCAGATGAAATCTGGGTGAACGTCTGCGCGCCGATGTTTGCAACCCAGATCGAATCGTCCGGCGCCCAGAGCGCCATGTGTGCGGTCGCTCCGGTTTCGATTGTCTCAATTACTTGATAGTCGCTGGTCCGGACGATCGATACGGTGCCAGACGCGGTGCTGGCGATCGCGGCGTAGCGATTGGAATCATCGAAATCGATCATGTGTGGTGTCTGGACCTGATTATGAGGGGCGTCGAGGTCACCGAAACTGATCGATTCGACTTCGACAAACTCACCATCCCCTCGATGCTGGTACACGTGGATTCGATTGATGTCAGTCCCCTGATCAAGTGCCCAGACTTCCCATTCAGCGTCTTCGTGTTCGCTGGCTGTGGCGCTGTTGCTGGCAACCGCATAGAGAACGATTGCAATGATCACCGATATTCCGAGAAGCGCGATTGTGGATCGCGCACTGGGACGTAGTTGCTGATCATCAGGATGTTGATAGTCCATTTGCGGACTTTCCTTTCCCTCGTGCGTCTAAATTGCAGGAAGCCGGAGGTTTTCGGACACACCGGCCCCCTCCCCGATGACGCCTGCGGCTTGCGCAAGCATCAACCGGATTCCAAGGTAGTCCACGCACAGATTCGGTTGCAGGAGCCGGAACGAACAGGCACGTCGTTCCCGATTCCAGAACCGGAATCAGCTACGCGGTTTTCGTCTGGATATCAATTCGGGAGTGTTCAACCGGACGAGTGAGACGGTGATCAGATGGCCGGTTGAGCGTTGGTACAGTCACAAATACGCGGCCAGAAGGCGAACACACGGATAGTGGGTTCGCTTCGCGGGGGGCGAATCTGACCGTTGTAGAGCGTCTGGTTTTCGCGATAGAGAGGACTCACGGCATCCTGCTTCAGTGATCCGCCTCCAGCGGCGGGTCAATCAATTGCAGTGTCCCACTCTAGCGGACGACAGGCGGAATGTCAACTGGTGCGCAGTAGCAGTCAGCAGCAATTCGCGCACGTTGCAAGCAGGGATTTCAGGCGCCGGTTTGCACTCGTCCGGGTTCACCGAACAACGGAGCAATCTGGTCCTCAACGCCGGCAATTCCCGCGAACGGATGTCGTTCATACGGATCGATTTCCACACGGCTCTCGGTCAGGATGTAGTGTTCCTGACTCATGAAGGTGGTGTAGAGCTCTTCCGGCGCGTCTTGCCACATTTCCCGGTGTCCAACCTGACTATCATGCTGGCGGATTGCCAGGTTCTTCCGATCGCCCCAGCGCCCCACTTCGAGTGCCAGCGTGACCTCACTGTCCGGCATTCCAACGGGGATCTCATCTGCTTCGGCCATGTCGTTGAACGGAGAGTCCATTCCGGCCTGCTTCATGACGCGGCCGATCGCCCGGATCTTCGAGTGCGCCGTTGTGACGTAGTAAAGCTTCTGCGGCGGGTTCTCCATGCGCTCGGCAACCCTGAACGCATTCACACCGAGGTGATGTGCTTTGATGTGGTCTGGATGCCCGTACATGCCGTTCGGCGCCTGAGTCACGATCACCTGCGGTTCGTACTTCTCGATGAGCGCCATCAACCGCTCGGTGGCCTCATCCAGGTCTGCGGAGTGAAAGCTCTCGGGATGATCGTTGGATTCGGCCTCGGCCATTCCCGAGTCCCGATAGCCGAGCCATTCCGGAACGAATCCCAGAACGTCTGCTGCGGCGTTCTGCTCCGTGATCCGGACATCGATCAACTCCTGGGGATCTTCGATCGTGGAGTGCTCGTGGAAGCCGTGTTCACCGTTGGTACAAGTGACCACGACAGCAGTGCCGCCGGCATCTTTGACTGCGGAAAGCAATCCGCCAGCACCGAGCGATTCGTCGTCCGGATGTGGATTTATCAGCATGAGTACGGGACGGTCGTTCATTTTCACTCCCTGACAATGCATTTGCAAAACGTATATACGGTCCGCTGTTGATCAATCGTGTGAGTCACCGGTTTGCGCCACGGGTTCTAACGTCTCGACATGGACGAGAATTTCATCGAGCGTCTTCTTTTCCTTCGCGTGAGCCGGAACTGTTGCGTCGTCAGCCGGATAGCCAACCGGTAGGACGACGAATGGTCGCTCATTTCGCGGACGCCCGAGGAGTTCACGCAGAAATGACATTGGGCTCGGTGTGTGAGTGAGACAACACAAACCGGCGTTTGTGATCGACGCGATGAACAGTCCAACCGCGATGCCGACGGACTCCTGTGCGTAGTAGTGTTTCGACCGAACCTCTGCGCCGTTTTCGTCCAGTTCCAGTCCGAAAGGCTGCTCGAATACCACAACGAGATACGGTGCTTCAGAGAGGTGGGGCTTCTGGTGATCCGTGCCCAGCGGAGCCAGCGCATCGCGCCACTCGTCCGAGATTCTGCGCTCGTAGAAGTCTCGCTCGGTCTCCTCTGCGGCGTTCCGAATCTGATCCTTGGTCGCCTGGTCGGAAATGACCACGAACGTCCATGGCTGCTGATTCGCTCCCGACGGCGCAGTTCCAGCGGTTGCGACGGCGTTCTGGATCAGTTCGAATGGCACCGGTTCGGGTGAGAACTTGCGGATGGATCGACGCTTTTTCATCGTTTCCAGAAATGTGCTGGATCGACTCATACTCGTCTCGATCGGCAATCGATCGAAGTCGAGGGGCACCGGCTGATGTTCCTGATTTGAGAGTTTCCGCTCCGCCATCACGTCCTCACTCTCCTCTCCCGGAAGTCCGCAGCGAGCATTTTATCACCGGAACGATGACTT
>SLMJ01000151.1 GCA_007133615.1 Thermomicrobiaceae bacterium
GATCTGCTCAAACGCGCTGCGATTCTTGGTGTCTCTGGTCCAACGCTCGCCGCTCTGATTGCGGCCTGCGAAGAGGATGACGATACCGACGACGCCGTCGATGACGTCGCTGACGACACCGACGATGAGGCTCCGGCCGCGCCGGACGATGATGACGACGAGCCAGTCGACGACACCGATGACGACGAAGAAGTCGATCCGGACGACGATGAGCCGGAAGATGACGATGAGCCAGATGAAGTGACCGAATCAGAAGGTCGCCTCGTACTGCTCCAGGGTGTTGATGCCAACACGCTCGACCCACTGGTTCGTAACTCGGTCCCGGAATCGAACGTCAACCGCCACGTCTTCGACATGATGACCATTCGCAACCCAGACACGCTCGAGATCGAACCGCTGGTCTGTGAAGACTGGACCATCGTTGACGATCTGACCTGGGAGTTCAAGCTCGTCGAAGGCGCAACCTTCCACGATGGTTCACCGGTCAATGCTGAAGCTGCCGTTCACACTGTTGAGCGCTCGATGCAGGATACACTCGGTGATTCCGGACGCGTTCAGGTGTTCTCGGTTCAGAACAGCATCGAGAGCGCTGAAGCTGTTGATGAATACACCTTCCGCATCAACACCAGCGAACCAGCGCCGATTATGCTCGACCTGATGCACTCCTTCGAGCTCTGCCCGATCGATCCATATCCGATGGATGCAGAGAACGTCGACCAGCCGGTTGGGTCCGGTAAGTACCGCTTCGTCGAGTGGGTCCGCGATGACCACATCACTCTGGAAGCCAACCCGGATCACTGGGATGGCCCACCACCGATCCAGGAAATCGTGATTCGCCCGGTGCCGGAAGACTCTTCACGCGTGATTGCGCTGCAGAACGAAGAGGCGCAGATCGTTGTGAACATCCCGCCGGAACTCGTTCCGCAGGTTGAAGAAGCTGACAACGCCCGTATCTCGGACGTTGAAGGTGGACGCAGCATCTTCGTTGGTATCCGGAACGATATCGAACCATTCGGTGACGTTCGGGTACGCCAGGCGTTGAACTACGCGCTCGACTTTGAGTCGATCAGCGATGCGCTGCTCGAGGGCTTCGGCGAAAAGATGCGCACAACGGTCAACCCGCCGAACGATCACCCGGATCTGGAAGCCTATCCATTTGATCCGGAACGTGCTCGTTCCCTGCTGGAAGAAGCGGGTGTCGAAGAGGGAACTCGCGTCGTGATGAATGCGCCGCGAGGCCGGTACATCAAGGACGATGAGATCGCTGAAGCCGTTGCGCAGAACTTCCGCGACATCGGCTTTGACATCGACCTGCAGATCCTTGACTGGTCGCTCTACGCCGGTGAGCTGCTGCCGTCCGGCGAACCGGATGCCCTGTACTTCCTCGGTCTCGGTTCTCCATTCGACGGTCAGTCAGAGATCAACTACGTCAACCCGGACTACTCCCTGAACTACACGCGCTGGGAGGACGAAGAGTACGTTGAACTCTTCGCCCAGCTGCAGGTAACGATCGACGAGGAGGAGCGCCAGGACCTGATGTACCGTCTCCAGGAGATCATCATGGAGCAGTGCCCGTGGGTCTTCGTCTGGAAGCAGTTCGACTTCTACGGTGCGGCTGCCAACCTCGAATGGGAAGCCCGTGCCGACGAAGCCGTGATCATGACGCACGCTCGGTACACCGACTAACCTCGAACATCGACGACGCCGTTGCGCCAGAGTGGCGCAACGGCGCTTTTCTGTGTGAGGTCATGGGCGGGACTCACACACGCGGGGACACAAGAGAGTAGTAGCTGAATGACGCAGTACATCATACGGCGTATCTTGCAGGCCTTCCTGGTCATGCTGGGTGTGACGTTCCTGGTATTTGTGGTGATGTATCAGGCCGGTGACCCGGTCATTCTCATGGCAAGCCCGGACGCTACTCAGGAAGATATCGAGAACCTGCGGACCAACCTCGGGCTGGACCGACCGTGGTATATCCAATATGCTGATTTTCTCGGTGGCGCTGTGCAGGGTGACTTTGGAACGTCGCTACGTCAGGGCCAACCAGTCTTTGACCTGGTGATGGCACGGATCCCCGCAACACTTCAGCTAGCAGTGTCAGCATTCATATTCAGTGTGGTTATTTCGATTCCGGTTGGAGTCATCTCGGCCACAAAGCGCAACTCGCTGTACGACAATTTCGCGATGGGCTTCGCACTGCTCGGCCAGTCGCTTCCAGTGTTCTTCCTCGGCGTGATGCTCATCTGGATCTTCGGGTTTGTGCTCGGCTGGTTGCCGAGCGCCGGGCGAGGTGATCCGGACTTTGTCAGCCGTATGAGGCACCTGATCCTGCCCGCGATCACGCTTGGAACATTCTCGCTGGCACAAAACGCCCGGCTGGTGCGCTCTTCGCTCCTGGAAGTCCTCGGCCTGGACTACGTGAAGACTGCGCGATCGAAGGGCATCAGCGAGTACAACGTGATCATGCGTCACGCGCTCCGCAATGCCCTGATTCCTGTGGTGACAGTGATCGGTCTGCAGTTCGGCATCTTGCTCGGTGGGGCTGTCATTACCGAAACCGTGTTTGCCTGGCCGGGAATCGGCCGCCTGCTGATTCAGGCGATTCAACAGCAGGACTTCCCGCTGGCCGTCGGCGCAGTGACGATCATTGCACTCATATTTGTTTTCCTGAATCTGATTGTGGACCTGACCTATGGATTCCTGGATCCCAGGGTCCGGTATAGTTGATCAGCGGGCACGCCAACTCCTGTTCTGCCGGCGGAGGCCGGCAAGTGTGACACTCAGTACTATCTACGAGGGGACGCAATGGCTGAGCCGAAAGACGATGCGGCAAAGTCGCAAGAGAGCACCGGGTCCGGGCAGCCTGCTCAGGGAAACATCAACTCGCTCGCTCGAGCCGGACAGCGCGGCACTCGCCGCCGCATGCCACGCGCGTTGTCAAGCCTGTTGGCCAACAAACTGGCGACATTCGGCGCAATCGTTCTGATCATTGTTTCGTTTGCAGCGCTGTTCGCACCGTTGATTGCGCCACATGATCCGACACAGCAAGTGCTGGCGGATAACCGGACGCCCGGAATCTGGAGCTCGGAAGGGTCGTCAACCTATATTCTCGGAACCGATTCGCTCGGCCGGGATATCCTCTCCAGAATCATCTACGGTGCCCAGATTTCGCTGCTGGTCGGGCTGACCGCAGTTGCGCTCGCCGGAGCAATCGGCATCACACTGGGACTGATTTCCGGGTACTATGGGCGGTTCGTCGATGACTTCATCATGCGGATCGCGGACATTCAGCTGGCGATCCCATTCATCCTGCTGGCCATTGCGATTCTTGCGGTGCTCGGGCAGGGATTGCAGAACGTCATTCTCACATTGGGAATCGCGAACTGGGTTACCTACGGCCGTGTCGTGCGCGGGCAGGTCCTCTCCTGGAAGGAGAAGGAATTCGTCGAAGCGGCGCGCTCGATCGGTGCCCGTGACATGTCAATCATGCTCAAGCACATTCTGCCTAACACGTTTGCATCGATCATCGTTATCGGTAGTTTCGCCGTCGCGGCAACGATTCTGGCTGAAGCGGCGCTTTCCTTCCTCGGGCTCGGTGTTCCGCCGGAGATTCCGACTTGGGGCGGAATGGTCAACCGTGGTCGCGATAACATCCTGACCGGTGAATGGTGGATCTATACCTTCCCGGGACTTGCGATCATGTTGACCGTGCTCGGTGTGAACGTAATCGGCGACTGGTTGCGTGACTACCTCGATCCGCGCATGCGCGTCTAAGCCGCATCACACTTCTCGAGAGAAACAGAAACCCGCCGGTGACGTCTCACCGGCGGGTTTTCTTTTCAGCGCGAACAGATCCGGAAACCTGCCCGATTCGGGCGATCAGTCTTCGTTACCCGGGAGGTTGTGGGGCTTCGGTGTCAACGGGTCGTCGTCGGGCCCATAATCGCCGTCGTCTTCTCCGAAATCATGCGGCGGGACACCCTCACCGAGCTCGAGTCGCCAGATTTCCTGAACGGGCTCGAACTCGCATTTCTCGTAGAAGCGCTTGGCGCGATCGTTGGTCGCCGTCACATACAGCTGGATCCGGTCGTACCCATGGTCGGCGGCCCACTTCTTCGCCATCTTGACGAAACGAACGGCGAGCATTCCGCCCCGGATCTCCGGATCGATATACAGCGCCAGAATCTCTGCCCAGTGCCGGTATTTGAACAATGGGGAGTCACTGTACCCGGCGAGCATCAGAAGACCGATCGGCCGGTCTCCATCCCAGGCAACGAGCGTCAGGCTCCGAGCACCATTCCATTCGCGATTCAGGTGATCGACCAGGTAACGCTCCCAGTTATCGGCGAGCGAGAAGCGAGGATCAAGCGACGCGTTGAAGTCGTGAAGACCCTGAAACAGTCGCTGAACGGCCCAGACTTCATCCTGCTGTGCGGGCTGGATCGTAACTGTGTTGGCATTAACCGTCATACCGTGATTTACACCGTTCTACAACAGGGGCATCCGGGACCGTGCAGGACCCCCACCGGATCATTCAATGATTCTACCCTCTGGCCGGGTTTGCGCTCAGGAGTCTGAAAGCCTGACATCGGTCGTGCCTGCCCACCGAGTGAAACCGACGTCAGTTCCTGCTCGCAAAGCCCCTTGCACACGGGACATTCAACCGGCGGCCAGTCGCTCATGCCAACCTGCCGCAGCTCTTCAACGTAGATTTCACAGTCTGGACAACTATAGACGTAGATTGGCAATGCGATTGAACTCCTGGATATCAACTACGACGTTCAGCTCCTGTTTGAGTCTACGTCAACGCGACCGATTGCGCCGGTCTCTGTTCCAA
>SLMJ01000130.1 GCA_007133615.1 Thermomicrobiaceae bacterium
AGCGCGGCAGCTCGCCTGCCGCATCCTCGTTACAGATTGACCACCACATCCCCGCCCTCGATCTCCACCCGATACGTCTGGATTCGGAGACGTTCAGGATCGCAGGGTGAGCGTCCCGTCGCGACGTCGAACTCGTAGTTGTGCCAGGGGCACACCACGACGGTGCGTTCATCGTCTGGCCGGGACTCTCCTACCGTATCGCCGACCCACATTCGTTCGAGTTTGCCGTTGACCAGTGCCGCACTCTGATGAGCGCATTCGCTGCCGACGGCGTAGAAATCGCCGGATTCGTCGCGCACCAGCAAGATTCCTCTTCGACCGAGCTGGAATTGCCGCATCTCGCCAGGTTGCATGTCCGTCTGTTTGCAAAGCGTTTCACGTTTCATTCTGGTCCTCCTCGAACTCGTCATGCGTCGTATGGTCCCCACGCCCCTGTGGGACCGGATCCAGTGCGTAGCCCCTGCCTGTAGGGTCCCACGCCCCTGTGGGACCGGATCCAGTGCGTAACCCCTGCCTGTAGGGTTCCACGCCCCTGTGGGACCGGATCCAGTGCGTAACCCCTGCCTGTAGGGTCCCATGCCCCTGTGGGACCGATTGCCTGGGTAACCCCGGGCCGACAGGGGCGTCGGCCCCTACAACCTGTAAAACGCCTTCGCGTTGTCATACAGAATCTTCTGCCGGACATCCTTCGGGAACGTGTGCGGGATCGCCTTCTCCGGTGAATCGAAATCCCAGTGCGGATAGTCCGTGGCGAACATCAGGAACTCGTCCGAGCCGATCATCTCGAACATCTGGTAAACGTGCCGCGGGTCTTCCGGGTACTCCATCGGCTGGGTCGCCACCCGGACGTTATCCAGAATGTGCTGACTCGGCATCTTCTTGACCCAGGGCGTGTCACGTCGCACGCTCCGGAAGTTGTGATCGAACCGCCACATCAGGCTGGGCATCCAGGACCAGCCGGACTCGATCAGCGCCACTCGCAGTTCCGGATAGAGATCGAAGACGCCGTGGGCAACAAGGCTGATGAGCTGGGATTGCCAGTTCTGGTAGATCGCCGTGTGCCATTCGATGTAGTACGGCGGCAGGCCGACCGCGGTGCCGGTCACGTTGCCCTGATGGAGCGCAAAGACCAGATCGTTCCGCACGGCGGCCTCGTAGATCGGATGGTAGATCGGTTTTCCGATCACGTCATAGGGAATGACCGAGGTAATGATCTGAACGATCTGTGGATGGCTCCCGATCCGGTCGATCTCCCGGGCAGCAGCGACAGGGTCCTGCAGCGAGATGCAGACCGAACCGCGAAGGCGATCATCCTTGGCCAGCCAGTTCTCGATCTGCCAGTCGTTGTAGGCGGAGGCCAGTGCCGCGGAGAAATGCGGCTGGACCTGCATGTCCGACGGGTAGAAACTGCCGGTGAGAATCGCGGCCTCGATATCGTGAGCATCGAGCAAGTCGGTCTTCATCTTCTGATAGTCGGAACCCGCGGGCCGGCCGTCGTCGATGACTGCCTCGGCCATCGCCACGCCGTTGATCATCGGGTAGGCGTAGGGGAAGGTCGGTTCCTTCCAGCCATCGGCGATCGCCACCCGGCTGTAGTACGGCTCGGGCAGATAAGGCAGGAGATCGTGGATCGAGGTCATCGACTCGTGTACGTCGACATCGATCACCGCGTTCTTTGTCTTCTCCTGTTCGGGTCCGGATTTCTGGTGGGTTACGGTCACTGGGGCAACTCCTTTGCTTCGAGCGGGAGCAGGCCACACTCAACCTGCCATGCAAGAAATGTCTCAGGTGCTGTTTAGTGAGTTCAAGCACACGAACATGACCGATTCGACTCATGATAGACATAATGTGCAGTCGCGGGTTGGCAAACAGAGAATAGGGTGCTAGAAACACGGCGGTAGTTCATCAGTGCACGTGAGGGGTCCAGATTGACTGAACAGGGCAGGTACGCGATCAGTGTCGACGTTGGCGGGACGTTTACCGACTTCGTGCTCTTCGATATGGACTCGGGTTCCACCGTTGCGTTTCACAAGGTGTTGACCGATTCAGAACGGCCTGCCCGGGCGGTTATGCAGGGTTGGGCGGAGTTGCTGGAGATCGGCGGGGTGGCTTCGAGCCAGGTGGAGCATGCAGTCCACAGCACGACGCTGGTGACGAACGCGATCGTCGAGCGTCGCGGGGCGACGACGGCGTTGCTGACCACACAGGGGTTTCGGGACGTGCTGGAGATCGGGATCGAGCAGATCTACGACATCTATGATCTCTTCGCGCCGTACCCGGAAGCGCTGATTCCTCGCGAGCTTCGAATCGACGTGCCCGAACGCATCACCCGGGACGGCGAGGTCGTCGTACCGCTGGATGAGGATGCTGTCCGGCAAATCGTCCGTGATCTGGCGGGGCAGGGCGTGGAATCGATCGCCGTTTCGCTGGTGCACGCCTACCGCAATCCGGAGCACGAACGCCGCATCGGTGAGATCATCCGGGAAGAGGCGCCGGATGTGACGGTCTCGCTGTCATCCAGGGTGGCCCCGCTGGTTGGCGAGTACGAGCGGACCTCGACCGTCGCGGCTGATGCCTACGTCAAACCGACTCTCCGGACGTACCTGAACGATCTCATGGAGCAACTGCGTGGGCTCGGGTTTCAGCGCCCGCTCTACATGATGCTCTCCTCCGGCGGAATTTCGACCGCTGACTCGGCGATGGAGTTTCCGATTCGCTTGCTGGAATCCGGCCCGGCGGCCGGTGGGTTCGCGGCCGGTTTCTACGGCTCGCTGGTCGGGCAACCTGATCTGCTCTCGCTCGACATGGGCGGGACGACGGCCAAGGCCTGCCTGATCGAGAACGGCCAGCCGGATGTCGCCCACATGCTGGAAGCCGACCGGGCCCATCGCTTCATGCCGGGCAGCGGGTTGCCAATTCTGACGCCGACGGTCGATCTGATCGAGATCGGCGCCGGGGGCGGAAGCATCGCCGCGATCAACACGCTCGGCCTGCTGAACGTGGGACCGCGCTCGGCCGGGTCCGATCCGGGGCCGGTTGCCTACGGTCGAGGCGGCACCGAGCCGACCGTCACTGATGCGAACGTTGTTCTCGGGTATCTCGATCCGGGTTATTTCCTGGGTGGACGGATGTCGCTCGATCGGGACGGTGCTGCCAGGGCGATCCAGGAAAAGAACGCCGAGGAACTCGGTCTGGACGGCATCGATGCGGCCTGGGGGATACATTCAATCGTCAACGAGAACATGGCCGGGGCTGCCCGTCGGCACATCATCGAGCGTAATCGGGACCCGCGGAACCTGAGCGTGGTCGCCTTTGGCGGTGCCGGACCCGCACACGCTGTGGCAGTTGCCAGGATTCTCGGAATGCGGGAAGTGATCGTCCCGCTCGGGGCAGGGGTTGCCTCGGCGATCGGCGCCCTGACCGCGCCGATGTCGCTGCCGTTTGCCCGTTCCTACATGACGTTGCTGGAAGAATGCGACTGGTCGCAGGTCGGACAGCTCTACGCGGACATGAAATCCGAGGCAGAGCAGGCGTTGAAGACAGCGGAAAACCTGAATGGCGAGGTCTGGTACCAGATGGCGGCGGACATGCGCTTCGCCGGGCAGTACCACGAGCTGCGGGTGGAGCTTTCGGAGGGTGTTCCGGATGAATCTCGCGTGCCGGAGATCATCGACGCCTTCCACGCCAGCTATTCCGAGGTCTACGGCCGAATTCCACCAGGGATGAAGGTGGAGGTGCTGAACTGGCACCTGACCGCGGTCGCCCCCGGTGCCCCGTTCAACCTGGCTCATCAGCCGGAGCAGGACATTGACATAAGTAAGGCGCTGAAGGGCGAGCGTGAGGTCTATTTCCGGGAGCCGGAACCGGGGTATCGGTCGATCCCGGTCTACGATCGCTACCGGTTCGTGCCTGGAATGAAGACCGATGGTCCCTGCATCATCGAAGAGCCGGAATCGACAATCGTCGTCCCGCCGGGGAGTAGCGTGCGGGTCGACGGGTATTTGAATGTGGTGGTGGGGGTGTAATGCCCTCACCCCCGGCTTTGATGCAGGCATCGTAGGGGCCGACGCCCCTGTCGGCCCGGAATGTTGGCCCCGTTGGAAAGTCGAGGGCCCTCACCCCCGGCCCCTCTCCAGTTCCTTCGGCAGGCTCAGGACAGGCCTGGGAGAGGGGAGAAGTTAAACGAATGCATTAGCAGACTCGTACCTTTACTGGAGCACTCATGACCGCACCCGAAACGAAAACGGACTTCGATCCGATCTCGCTGGAGATCATGTGGTCCCGGCTGATCGGGATTGCCGACGAGATGTGGACGACGGTGCTGCGGACGGCTGTGTCGACGATCATCGGCGCGGCGCAGGACTTCGGCTGTGAGATTCTGGATGCCCACGGCAGCTCGCTGTCGCACTCGAACCGTTCGATGCCGGTCTTCAACCTGGTCATGCCGAACGTCGCCCGGGAGGTCTTGAAGAAATACCCGAAGGAGGCGATGCAGCCCGGCGATGTCTACGTCACTAATGATCCCTGGATCTGCGCCGGACATCTGGACGACATCGCCACGGTGACGCCGGTCTTCCGGAATGGGTCGATCGTCGCCTTCACGGTCGTCGTGGCGCACACGTCGAGCATCGGTGGTTCGCTGTCGTCGCGCACGGTGCGTGATCTCTACGAAGAGGGCCTGCAGATCCCGATCTTGAAGCTCTACGACGCCGGCGAGCCGAACGAGGATGTCTTTGCGTTCATAAGGGAGAACGTCCGCACGCCGGAGATGGTGCTGACCGACGTCGAAGCGCAGGTAACGGCCAACGAGCTGGG
>SLMJ01000121.1 GCA_007133615.1 Thermomicrobiaceae bacterium
CAGGTGCTGGGCAAGCTCGTTCGGGAGATCATTCTGACAACCCGCCCTGGAATGCTGGTGATGACTGGTGGGGACGTTGCCGCGGCGATCTGTCGGGAGCTCGATGTAACCGGGGTATCGATCTACGGGGAAATCGAGCCCGGAATGCCGGTCGGCTCACTGGAGTCAAGCCAGGTTGCCGGGTTGCCGATTCTGACCAAGGCCGGTGGGTTTGGCGACCGCAAGGCGTTTTGTCGAATTCTGGAGCTGGCGAAAAGCTAGGGCTGGTCCGGGTGTGCTGCACCCTCGCCGGTGGCTACGAATTCAATCGAAGACGATACCCGACACCACGAACTGTTTCGATGCCGATCCCACAGGCACCGGTCTTCTTGCGCAGGGAGCGAATGACAACGTCTACGACGTTGCTTCCTCCCTGGTAGTGGTAATCCCAGATGTTCTCAAGCAAATCTGCTCTGGAGACTGCGTGGCCCTGGCGCGAATGAAGATATTGCATGACTCCGAATTCCAGTCGTGTCAGCCCGATTCTCCTGCCATCGATCACCAGCTCCCGGGAATCCGTATCGAAGAGTTGATCCTCTTCGATTCCCAGCTCGGTGGCGACAAGACCGGTCAACCAGCCATCGACCGAGTTGGGGCCGAAATCGAGCATGGCAGAGTAATAGGTCGTATCACCGATTTCGACATCGCTGCCGGAAATTCGCTGGAAACCGAGCTGTTCAAGGGCGGGCCATGGAGTGTCCAGATCCCGCTGGGAGAAGTAGACTCGACGCAGCCTGGGTCTCATCTCCATGTACAGGCGCTTCGTTTCCAGCCAGGCGCCAGCCTGCACCGGAGATGGGGCCTCACCGTATTCCTCGCTGAGTAGCCGTGGAACGAACAGCACTTGCTGGCTGCGTGGTACCGGATTGCGTTCGAGGTGATCAAGCCAGGCCCGGAGAACCGGGTCGCTCCGCATCCAGGCGCGGCTTACTGCTGCCGGATCAAAGGCAGCAAAGTAGCCGGCGATCTCATCATCCGGGGATCGAATCGTCCAGAGCGTTTGCGGTTCCCGCTGATAATGTGATTCCAGAAGCCTGGTAGCAGCCTGGCATTCGTGCCGGACGCTGATTGCCCGGATTGCTGGCAAGTCTTCCGGTCTCGCCGGTTCGACTGCGAATTGCTGTGACCCGGTTGGGAAGAATGCCTCCCGCACAATCGGGTTTTCCAGGAGGAACAGCATGTCGGCGGTATATCGCCACAGGTCTGCCTTGCCTGCTGATCGTACCTCTGACTGGAGTTGGTTCCATGCTGCGCGACGATACGCTCGGTAACGGGCCGGATCATCGGAGCGAAGCATGATCGAGATTGCTTGCTGAACGACGTCATGAATGTGAAGGCCGTCGCGCCCCTGCTCCACCAGCGGCAAGCTACGGATACGTTCCATGCCATCCTCTGGTGAAATGTCCGGGAGCATTGCCGAGAGTAACGAGATCGTTAGGCGCCGAACTACTGATCCCGCTCCGAGAATCTGACGCGTGAGCGGATCGTCAATTTCGTCCAGATAGATGCGTGTGAGTTCACGGACGACCCGAGAGATCGCCGCTCCTTCAAGGTCCGAACTGGTGTGCCTGCGATCGATTGACGTCGCCAGCTGGAGGGCGAGCGGATGCCCGCGTGAAACCCGATTGATTCGCCGGGCTTCGTTCACACTCATTCCGCTCTGCTGAAGAATCGTGAGCGCATTCAATTCACTGATCGGGCCGACTTCGAGCGTTGAAACGAGTCCTTGCCAGCCCGGTGTCAGGAACCAGGCAGGAACCGGAGGCTCACGTCCGGACGTCATCAGGAAGACATTATCTGGAAGCTGGGGAACGAACGTCAGTCGCAGCCAGGTGTCCATCGATCGAAAGACTTCGTAGGTATCGAGGATGAGCAGCACGGGAGTCGCCGACTCGCTTAGTCTTTCGGCCACATCGTCGATGCTCGTTACAGTGCTGTGCAAGGTCGCCTGGAGTTCGGCAAGAAACGCCTGCTCATTCGGCTCGATCCCGCGGCAATCAAGGAACGCAACGGTCCAACCCGCCTGCCTGGCAGCCTCGCTGAATGCGAGCAGAAGACTCGTCTTGCCAGTTCCGCCGATGCCGTGCACGTGCAACACGCAGGTGCGATTTTCGGTGAGAAAGGCACGCAGGGATTCGAGTTCGGCATCTCTGCCGACCAGTTCCCGGGTGACCCGACCCGCAGCGAAATCCTGGATCCGACGAGCCATCGCTGATTCCTTTGCTAGACAGTGAAGCCAGTTTAGCACGCCGCTGCGTTCCTGTCATGTGCGAACGGCATGAGTTGCGCAGGATGCCAGGATCGACGAACAGTCATCGAGCCTGGCAATCGCATTCGCTACCAGTTCGGGTCCATGGGCGTCATCAGGACTTCGTCAAAGTGAGACACTGGCTTCGTGCCGCCAAGATCAACGTTATCCTCCAGGAACTTGATCAGCTCATAGCTGCGGAGAGTAGCCGGAGCGACGCCATGTGATAGAAAGTCGTCTTCGAGGAACTTGATCAGATCGTGAGTTCGATGGGCAACGGACTGACCCCGCTGTGATGAGGCTGGTCTTGCTTCGTCTTCAGCGCTCTCAATGCGCAGGAGTCCGTGTTCCTCAAGTCGGTTCGAGGCGGGATCGACGCGTAATTCTGACGGCACATCGGCGTAAAAGCCTTCAGCAGAGAACGATGCCCTCGCCAATCCGAGGGAACCGAAGATCATGAGGAGTCCCAGGCTCGCTGCCACACCAATGAACGCGTGCCGGATCCGAGATGAATGGTTGATCAACATTAGATCTGCCTTCCGATGTATGACCTGGTGAGCAGGCCGTTGGCGATTACAGATGCTCAAGCGCTGGAATCGGAAACCCGTTGAGCGCGCTCAGCTCCTGAAGTACCTCGAAGTGCTGGATTCGCAAGTTTGACAGAGCCGGATGCGCTTCTTCAGTGGGTCGCAGCATGTCGTTGATGTAGCGATTCGCAGAATCACTGTCCCGGAACACGCAGAATCCGCCGAACGTGCCCTCGGATTGCCTGATCCAGGTCTTCATGATCAGGCCGTCGAACGTTTTCAGAGCTGTGCCGTACTCGGTGAGAGCGGGCATGAGCTCGTCGTGGTCTACCGACGTGTCGATCAGAACGAATATCGCGTGCATGAGATCACCCTTCTAACTGCACCGATGGTGCTGTAAATGGACGGTGGCGACACAACCTGGCATGCCAACAAGTCCACAATAGCCCCGGTGCGCCGGAGAAGGATGAGACGAAGATGAGGAACAAATGAGAAAGCCGGCTCTCATACTGATGAGCCGGCCGAGCGAGGATTGTTAGTTGGATTTCAAGAATCGTCTGCTGCTGCGCGAACTGTGTGTACCGTGCAGGAATAATGCGCCTTGTGACCCTGCTGCATTAGCCAGCATGCAAAAGCGTTCGCTGGGTGCCTTCCGGGGCATCTTCCATCTGCTGAACAATTCGCCGCTCATGCTCGAGCAACGCCTGCTTGAGGTGCAGTCCGCCACCGAAACCGGTCAGGGATCCATCTGCGCCGACGACGCGATGACAGGGCACGACCAACGGGATCGGGTTGGTTGCATTTGCTCGCCCGACGGCCCGCGATGCCCGGGTGGTGCAGACTACAGCAGCAATCTCGCCGTAGGATCGGGTCTGGCCAAACGGGATGTTCATCAGCTCACGCCAGACGCGCTTCTGCCATTCGGTCCCGTGGAGTGCTACCGGAAGATCGAATGTCAGCAATTCCCCGCGATTGTACGCATCAAACTGTTCCCGGGCCGGCGTCGTGAGTTCTGACGCTGGCGAGACCTTGTACCCGTCCCGGGCGAGTTCCTCGCCGATCGTAAACTCGTTGACACCGTCCAGAAAACTGATTCGAACCAGTTCACCCGCTTCGTTGACTGCGAAGGCGATTGGGCCGGCGGGCGAATCTGTCTGATCGAGACTGGCAATCATTAATACTGGCCCTCTCGTCGGGTTTCGCGAACTTTTTGTGGCGCTGTTTGTGACATGAAGCACTGATCGCTCATTCTCCAGTATGACACGAACACGCCAGGTCATGTGAAACGACTTGCGGTTCTATTGCATCCTTGAGGGAAACACTGAAATTGAATCTGCTCGATAGAGGAGGGGACAAATGAGCCGGGAGGCCACTCAGGCGCCGGGCAGAACAGGATACTGGATTGCCGCGGTTATCTTTCTCCTGGGTCTTGTGGGAAGCGGCGTTCTGATCGCGATGTTCTTTTTCGGAATTTTCGGGATTGGCGATGAACTGGATCGATTCGTTGCACCCGGAACCGAGGAAGTCGAACTGTCGGATACCGGTCGGTACATGGTGTTCTACGAGCATCGCAGCCAGGTGGACGGTCGAAGTTTCTCAACGAGCCAGAACGTTCCGAACATGGAGTTCGAGGTCTATGACGTTGATCGTGACCACAACATACCGATCGAATCGACCTTCGGGGATACCAACTACACGCTGCGGAACTACTCGGGTACGGCGGTTCATCAGTTCCGGATCGATGAGCCGGGAACGTATCGGTTTTCGGCCGAATACGTCGGTGGGGGAGAAAGCCCCGAGTTCGTGCTCGCCTATGGCGAGGGAGTTGGCCGCGGGATTCTGACCAGTGTGGGCTTGTTCCTTGCCGGCGGGGCGGCGTTCTGCTTTGTGACGGTGCTGGCGATCGTGACTGCCGGTGTTACGTTCTTCCGTCGCCTCCAGAGCCAGCGTCAGCAGGAGTCATGACCGGAGGGTTCTGATCGTCGCTGGATTGCTTGTCCGGAGCGATAAGGTCTGGATCGTTGCCGGAAGCCACCTGATGCAGCATGACAACGGTGCCGGAAAGCGCCGGGACGACCAGAATGCCAGACAGCATGATGCCGTGCTCGAGGATTGAGATCCCGGCTGCGAAACCGACCGCACCGACAAGTGCGAGGAGACCGGCGACTCCGTACATCGCTGCCGTGAGCTGTGCCGGCCGCCAGGCCGAGTCGATCAATCCACTGAATATCGTCAGTGTCGTGAGCCCCCAGATCACGAAGGCCGCGATCACGATCCCATAGCTGGCAGTCCAGAAATTGCCGGAGAACTCGAACGCTCCGGCCATAGCAATTGCTGCGTTTGTATTGGTTTCCAGCAGTTGTAGCAAGTTTTGAACTGTCGCGAGCTGGGTCCAGTAGCCGACGACCAGCAGCGCGCTGAACATGACGCCGAGCGCGACTGCGATCATGCCGACTGTTTGCCGGACAGGCACAATCACAGCGCCCAGACCGATCCAGACCGGGATGTAGACGATCGCCATCAGTGCGGCAACGATGAAGCTGGCGGTTTGCCACTGTTCGTTCATTTCGATGAAGGCGAGCCGTTCAATCGCTGACGCTTCGTCTGGTGGAGGAGATGGGTGGATCAGCAAAACGACCCAGGCAATGGTGAGTGGGATCAGTATCGCCGCGGCAATCGAACCGGCGCGGGCGAGCTTGGGAACCAGGGTTGAGAGGTTCATCGGGACTGCTTTCGCTTGAATGCATTCAGATCGCCATCTGGCCCGAAGATTCTATCAACACCGAGGAACCTGTGCCGAATTGACACGGGATGTCGCGGTCCCGGGAGTCTTATCGAGTATCGGCAAGCCGGTCGCTGGAATTGGAATCATCGAGTTGCTGGCCTTCGCTAACCTGGTAGAGCAATACACTGACTCCCACAAGCGACGGAATGAAGACGACGCCGGAGAACAGCACGCCGAGTTCGATCAAAGCGTTTCCGGACGCGAACCCGATAGCTCCTGCAATGCCGAACACACCGGACAAGCCGAACAGCGTTCCCGTAACCCGTGCAAGGCGGTATGAGAAGCCGATCAGACCACCGAAGACTGCTATTGCCGCGACGCCCCAGACACCATAGCCCAGCACGACGAGCCCGTAGGCAAGCGACCACGGTTCCCCGCTGAACTCAATGATTTCGAACGCCGCCAGCGCTGCATCAGGTTCCGTGTCGTAGAGATCGACGATGCCGCGCACCGTGGTGAGCTGGCTCCAGTACCCGATGACTGTTAGCGGTGCATAGATGATCCCGAACGCTGCGACGAGAGCCGCCAGCCCCGGCATCCGGGGCCAGATGATCGCTCCGATACCGAACCAGAGCGGTACATGAATCAGCCCCATCGGAACCACGATGGCAAAGTTGATGATGTGCCAGTGCTCGTTCTCGGCGAGAAACGTGATGCGCTCGACGGTATCCGCGCCGGCGCCGGGCATCGGAGCAAAGGCAAGCGAAACGATCCAGGCAATAGAGAGCACGAGCAACACAACCGCGGCCCAACAGCCATAGAGACTCAATTGCTGGATGATCTGGGGCTGCTGCATTGAAACCGCACCCGTCTTCCAGGAAAGGGCTGGTCAGCAACGAGATTCAGTCACGTTCCGTCACTAATGCGTCGCTAATAGGCGATGGTGAGCGGCGAGCCGTCTTCCAGGAACTCCCAGAAGAATCGGGCGTCGTCTACCTGCATGTTGATGCAGCCATGACTACCCGTATCGCCGAATGCTTCCGGCGGGCTCCAGTCATTGCCGTGGATCGCGTAGCCGCCTTCTGCAAAGTACTGCACGTAGGGAACGTCCTCAAGATAATAATAGTTTGGAGCATCTTCCGGAATACCCACCGTGCTGGCGTCCATCGTCTCCGATTCAATCCGCCGGATGATCTCGAAGTCACCTTCCGGCGTATCCCAGCCAGCCCGACCGGTCAGCAGGATCGCCGCGTAGATCGGGGTATCGCCCTGATAGGCGACGGCGTACTGTTCCGTCAGGTCGACATCGACCCAGCGCCCTTCGTGCGTTTCATCCGGCTCTCGTGGTTCGAAGGGTTCGACATAGGCTGCGGTGATGTACTGACCGTCCCCGATCTGATACCAGTCCGTTTCGCCATCAACTTCGTCTCCGGATACCGTATCGAAGACCTGCACAAGGTGCTGATCGAACATACTGTCCACGGCGGGTGCGTCCAGCGATGGTTCGGCGCGGACGTTCAGCGCGTTTGCCGTGACGACGCCGATTCGCCCGCCGTCCGGCGTCTCGATTGCCTCGTCCCACGGGGAAGTTGCCGACATCTCGGGCAGATAGCTGGTCATGTCACCGGCAACGTAGCCGACGTCTTCGCGAAAGCCGGGCGACATGATTGCAGCCGTGGCCATGAGGATGAAACCGAGCCCGAGAATACCTGTGAGGATGCGGAAGAGCATGCGCTTTCACCTCGCGTCATCAGTGTTGCTGGATTGCCTGGATTTCAAGATAGATCCGGACACTGTCGCCGACCATCAGCCCACCGGCTTCCACAGACCGGTTCCAGGTCAGTCCGAATTCGTGTCGGTCGATCTCTGTCGTTGCCGAGAACGAGGCCCGCATGTTGCCGTCCGGGTCTTCGCCGATGCCCTCGAACGTGACATCCAGCACAACCGGACGCGTTTCCCGGAGCAACCGAAGTTCACCATGCACCTGATAGTGATTGTTGCCGATAGATTCGACGTGCCGGGATGCGAAGCGGATATGCGGGTGGTTTTCGACATCGAAGAAATCGCCCGAGCGAAGGTGGATGTCGCGCTGTACCTGCCCGGTATCGACGCTGGCGGCATCGATTTCGACGATTACGCCGGCGGGTTGCTCCAGATGGTGGTCGTAGATCAGATCACCGAGGAAGGTCCCGAACTTGCCTTTGACCGTGCTCACCATCATGTGCCGGATCGAGAAGCGGATCTCGCTATGGGCGGGATCGATTGCCCACCGCGTCAGGTGCTGTTGCGTTGCGGCTGCACGGCGGAGTTCGTTTGGATCGGACATTACTCTGACCTCCCTCCTCACTCACTATACCGCGTCCAGATCTTGTTCGCTCGTCGGGTATCGCATAGTATCGATCCGAACAATTCGCGGAATACGACGCTGATAGAAGAGGTGATCTCATGGCCGGGATCGAGATCAGGCACGCTACGCTCGACGACGCTGCAGCCATAGCGGACATCTACACGCAGGGGATCCTCGACCGCATCGCGACGTACGAAACCGAGCCTCGGACTGAGGCGGATATCCGGAAGAAGCTGGAATCCGATTCCGAACGCCATCCCACGATCGTCGCGGAGCTTGACAACACCGTGATTGGCGCAGCCTGGATCAGCCTCTACCGACCACGTGAATGCTACGCCGGGATCGGCGAGTTTTCGTTCTACATCGATCGAAATGCGCGAGGTAAAGGGGTAGGACAGATGCTGCTCACGGCGCTGATTGATGAGGCCGAGCGGCTTGGCTACTGGAAGCTCCTCAGCCGCGTCTTCACCTTCAACCACGCCAGCCTCAACGCCTGCAAGAAGCAGGGGTTCCGGGAAGTTGGCACCTACGAGAAACATGCAAAACTCGATGGCGAATGGCT
The DNA here is from genome assembly GCA_007133615.1 of Thermomicrobiaceae bacterium. Lineage (GTDB taxonomy): Bacteria > Chloroflexota > Chloroflexia > Thermomicrobiales > Thermomicrobiaceae > SLMJ01. Next base: position 8,449 of record SLMJ01000121.1, read on the forward strand.
GGATGTGGTGATCATCGAGCGGATGATCCGGTCGAATCTCACCTGACGGAGACGGGAACAATTCCAAAGGATCGCTCGAACCACTTGGACAGATATGTCACACGTATGGATCACTGTGCGTCAAAAGGAGCAGATAGGTATTTTGCGAGTTGATGTGAATTGTCCGTAACGGGAAGGTTCGAGATGGGGTTTCTGGATCGGATTAAAACCGGGATCAGATTGACGATACGGAGTGTGTTCATTGTCCTGAACAACCGTAAGCTCATCGCGTATCCCGTGCTGATGCTCGTGGTTTTCGCGGCCGTGGCGCCCTTCATTGTTGCGGGATTTTTCGGGGTGATGGCGGCCGGTAATGCGTCCGGGTTGCCCGAGGAAAGTGCCAACGTCATCGGCGCGATCTATGGATTGATCGTTTACCTGATCATCACCTTCATTTCGACGTTCTTTTCAACGGCACTGGTCCATTCGAGCTATCGGGTCTTCTCCGGCGAGGAGCCGCGTATCCGGGAAAGCCTGGGTGCGGCGTCGAAGTCACTGGGCACGATCTTCGTGTGGTCGCTAATCGCCGCGACAGTTGGTCTGATCGTGCAGCGGCTGGAGCGGCGAGTTCCATGGATCGCTACACTTCTGTCTGCGGCCTGGGCGGTGTTGACATTCTTCATCGTTCCGGTGATCGCGCTGGAAGAAACGTCGATTCGCGGCATGTTCCGGCGCAGTGCCGAAGTCTTCAAACAGCGTTGGGGTGAGACAGCTGTCGGCATCGCCGGTACTGGTATCGTGCAATTTGCGATCGCGCTGGTTGGTGGCGCGTTTGTGGCTGCGTCCTGGTTCCTGCTCGGAGTTGAATCGCTGGCGGTCGGTCTGGCGATCATCACCGCGGTGGCCGCGTTCCTGGCCGGCACCGCAGTAAGTGGGGTAGTCAAGACCGCGCTGTATCTGCACGCCCGGGATGAAGGGCTTCCGACCCAGATGGCGGATATCGATCCGGATGCCCTGGTGCAGTATCGGGGCGGTCAAGGCTGACGCTGGACCGCCCCGTAAACTCGCTGGCTATTCTCTCATCATCTGTGCGCCGACCCGGCCGAGGAGGACATCCATCCGCTCAGGCCATTTACCGGGGTGCCATTCGAAGCGCTGACGCTCGAAGTACTGGACGACGTGGACCTGCCCGGTATCCGGGTTTACTTCCCGGAACTCCTCACTTATCGGGAACCCGTAGATCGCCAGGCCGCCGTACGTCTCCCAGTAGCCACGGAACCCGCCGCAGAGCCGGTGCCCGGTCTGTGGATAGAAGGTGCAGTAGCTGTCCGTCCGGGCCTGAACCGGTCTGAAGGGTGCTTCGTTGCCCCTCCCTGCAGTGAGCTCACGGCCGAGCAGGCCGAGATGGATATCGAAGCGTGCTGGCCAGGTGCCCGGGCGGTATTCGAACCGGGCTCGCTCGAAATGCTGGATCGTTGCGTCGTCTTTCTTGATCTCGCTGCTCAGCGGATAACCGAAGACTGCAAGACCGCCGTGGGCGTTCCAGTACCTCAGAAAATTGCCGCGAACGGTGTAGCCGGTCTCCGGGAAGTAGCGCTCGGCCGCGGGCGGCGGGGTTCCAACCAGTAACTGCCGAGCTGTGGCGAACCGGTATCCCCGGGTCCGGAGTCCATCGATCATCGCGGGCAGAGCCGCGGCGTCCTGCGAAGCAGCACCGACGTGCATCAGGATGTTGCCGCCCGGTGTGGCTCCGTTGAACACGCGCTGGTTGATCTGCGAAGCGGACAGGCCCTGCCAGCCGAGCGTATCGACGGTCCACATGACGTTGTACATGTACCCATTTCGCGCCAGATCTCTGAGCACCGAGGCGTCATAGTCGCCGTATGGTGGGCGGAAGAGGGGTTTCATGTTGAAGCCCGTCAGCGATCTGACCAGCTCGTCGGTTCGCTGAATCTGCCGATCTCGTTCCGCTTGTGAGATCGGAGCGCGATTGGTGGATACACCAGTGAACGACGGATGGTCCCAGCTGTGGTTCATCACATCGTGTCCGTCGCTGACGATGCGTCGCATCAGATCCGGGTTCGCCTGCGCCCAGACCCCGGTCATACCGAAACTGGCTTTCACGTTCTTCTGACGCAGCGTGTTGAGGATCTGCTCTGCATAGCCGCGGTCTGACCCAGCATCGAAGGTGAGAACAATGATGCGTTCAGATGTCGGGAAGGCTCGAATCGTGGTGGCGCTCGATTGTGCCGACGCACCCGGTAGCCCGGCGAACATCACCGTGAGTATCAACAGGGCTGACGACAGGATGTGGAGCAACCGTGGCCGGCGGGAGGCGGATGATGACGGAGGCATGTGACCGACCTTTCCAGGTTCAAACACGTGGTGACCGACGGGCGAGCAGCGCAGGGTGTAACGAACGAGAACGGTGCCTGTGCATCGCCCTCCCGGGGGTAACGAGGTGTGCCAATTTCGATCCTCTTCTGAATGCAGAATCGTTGACGAACAACCGGGTTACGGTGTTTTCGCCACGATCCTGGCAGGTCCGGATGCGGGGGAAACGGCTGGCTTGACGACCCTGCTATGCTGGTATGAGAGATACCCCCTGGGGGTATCAATATTCCATCAGGACGGGAGTAGAGGCAGATGCATCATCAGCACAGCGATCACGAGCACCATCACCACCAACAGGATGAACAACATGACGAACACGACGCGCACGCCGGCCACGATGCGGAGATGTTCCGCTCGAAGTTCTGGGTCGCACTGATTCTGACCATCCCGGTCGTGGTCTACGCAGACATGATCCAGGACTGGTTCAACTACACGGCACCGACCTTTCCGGGATCGGACTGGATGCCGATGGTCCTGGCGACGATCATCTTCATCTACGGCGGTGGTGTCTTCCTGCAGGGTGCCCGGCACGAGATTCAGGGCCGCCAGCCCGGGATGATGACGCTGATTTCACTTGCCATCGTAGTCGCATTCGGCTACTCGATCGCAACCGAACTCGGCTTCCCTGGCGAAACGCTTTACTGGGAGCTCGCCACCCTGGTGACGATCATGTTGCTGGGTCACTGGATCGAGATGCGGGCGATCGGCCGGGCGCAGGGTGCGCTCTCTGAACTGGCGAAGCTGCTGCCAGACATGGCCGAGCGAATCGGCGCAAACGGCGAGATCGAGCAAGTACCGGCAAATGAGCTGGAAACCGGCGACCTGGTTCTCGTTCGCCCTGGAGCGAGCGTGCCGGCAGACGGAGTCGTTCAACAGGGCCAGAGTAGCGTCAATGAAGCGATGATAACCGGCGAGTCCGTCCCGGTGTCCAAAGGCGTCGACGACGAAGTAATCGGCGGCACGGTTAACGGGGAAGGGTCGCTCCGAGTAGAGATAACAAAGACCGGAGAGAACTCTGCCCTGGGCGGGATCATGCGACTTGTCGAGCAGGCGCAGCAGTCCGGCTCCCGGGCGCAGGCACTGGCGGACCGCGTCGCCGGTTGGTTGACATATGTCGCGTTGACCGCCGGCGCGATAACGCTCGTGGTCTGGTTGCTTACGGATCAGCCGTCCAGCTTTGCGATCGAGCGTATGGTCACCGTCCTGGTTATTGCCTGCCCGCACGCCCTGGGGCTGGCGATCCCGCTCGTGATCTCGATTTCGACGACGCTGTCCGCCCGCCAGGGGTTACTGGTGCGGGACCGGATCGCGCTCGAGCAGGCCCGCAAGCTGGATACGGTTGTCTTCGATAAGACCGGTACGCTGACGCATGGCGAGATGGGGGTGACCAATACGTCCGTTGCCGAGGGAGTGGACCTGAACGAGGCACTCGGGCTGATTGCCAGTGTCGAGGGTGATTCCGAGCACCCGATTGCCCGGGCGGTCCGATCATATGCATCCGAGCAGGGAATCAGCCTGCCTGAACTGACTGACTTCGAGTCGCTGCCCGGACGTGGTGTACAGGCGTGGCTGGGAGGCCAGCGCATCGCGGCGGGCGGGCCCCGCTTGCTGGAGGCGTTCGGGATTGAGCCAGATTCGAACATCCAGGCTGATGCCGCCGGCTGGGGTGAGGACGGCAAGGCTGCCATCTATCTGCTGGTTGACGATCGGGTTCATGCCGCGTTCGGTCTCGCGGACGTGATCCGACAAGAGTCCTACGATGCGATCCGGCGGTTGACCGAGCTGGGAGTTCGCTCGGTGATGATCACCGGAGATAGCCAGCAGGTGGCGGATTCGGTTGCCCGGCAGCTTGGCATCGACGAGGTGTTTGCGCAGGTGCTCCCAGAGCATAAGGCGAATCACGTGAGTGACCTGAAAGAGCGAGGTCTCACGGTCGCAATGGTCGGTGACGGCGTAAATGATGCCCCGGCGCTGGTCACCGCAGATGTCGGGATTGCGATCGGTGCCGGGACGGATGTCGCGATCGAGAGCGCCGGTATTATCCTCGTCCGGAACGATCCGCGGGACGTGGTCCGGATCATCGAACTGAGCCGGGCCGGATACCGGAAGATGATCCAGAATCTTGTCTGGGCAACGGGCTACAACGCGTTCGCGATGCCGCTGGCTGCGGGGGTTCTGGCTCCAATCGGGATTGTGCTGGCGCCGGCCATCGGGGCGATTCTGATGTCGGCGAGCACCGTTATCGTCGCCGCAAATGCACAATTGCTGAGACGCCTGGATCTTGAACATATCTCGTAAGGAATAGCGCGTTCCCGGCCTTTGGTTGGCGTCTCATGGAGGTCGGCGAACGCGGATTCCCCTTCAAACGTCGTATTCCTCCTTACAGTCGAATCGAGTTGTCACTGCTATGCTTTTTCGGGTGTACTTTGCGGCGTGGCAGGTGCAGGTACCGGTGTCCAGGAAGAGGAACTCAATGGCGAACAAGATGGGCACGCGTGGCTGGCTCGGGATCGGAGTCACCGTTCTGGTCCTCGGCGGAATCGCCGGGGTTGCGATCTGGCTAAGCCTGGGACAGTCGACGAACCCTGATTACCAGCTCCGGAACGAGCGGCCGGGGATCGGTGAGTATTTCATTCATCTCTGGGTGGATCCGCAGCCACCGACGACTGGTGATGTCGAAATCAGTACCCAGTTGAGCACGATCATCGGGACACCGATCGAGCTGAGCGGGCTGGAGATTGACGTCGTTCCACCGGACGATGGGGACACGCGGGAGCTCGATACCGAGCACACCTATGACGGCCCGAATGATGGCGACCTCTACATCGCCACCACGACGTTTGATCGACCGGGAACCTGGCAGGTGGTCATCCGATACCGATTCGGTGCCGGCTCTGAAGTGACAGATAGCTTCGATATCGAGGTAGCCGAGTAATCTGATCCGCCACGAAGGTGAGGCGGGGATGCAACGGATCATCGTCATCGGGATCCCCGGAGCCGGGAAATCGACCTTCGCCCGCACACTCGGCGAGCAACTCGATCTACCGGTCTTTCACCTTGATCGCTATTTCTGGAACCCGGGCTGGAAAGCGTCCTCCCGCGAAGTCTTCAACGAGAAGCTGACGCAATTGCTTGAGCAGGACCGCTGGATTCTGGACGGCAATTACCGCCGGACGATCCCGCTGCGTCTGCAATATGCCGACACGGCAATCCACCTCGATCTGCCGCGTAGAACTGCGATGAGGCGCGTATTCAAGCGTATTGTGATGTATCGGGATGGCGGACGGCCGGACATGGCTGATGACTGTCCAGAACGCTGGTTCGATCGCGACTTTCTTCGTTACATCTGGCGATTTCACCGGGATGTACTGCCGGAGATGGCCGATTATCTGCGGGAATTCGGCGATCAAGGCGGCAACGTCATCCGGTTGAACAGCGATCGGGAAGCGCACCGGTGGCTGGCAGCCATGAGACGCGAGACAAGTGGCGGGTGAACCGCCGCACTGCCACAGGCGGGTTACCGCAAGACGTGCAGGATCGTGTAGATGCCCAGGAATCCCATGACGAAACCAGCGATAGCACTTGGCCAACCCCGCTCCCGGGCGTCGTTCAGCATTTTGCCGCCGTAGAGTGTGATACCGGCTCCCGCAATCGTGGAGAGGGAGATCATCGTAATCCGGCCCGCATCACCGAGCCCGGCGCGGCGGGTCAGCATGGCCGCCAGAAACAGGGCGAACAGCAGGGCAACACTGACGAGTGGTGGTAGCCAGGCTGGTTTCGATTCCTCGTTTTTCAGTTTGGAAATCATAAACAGGTCTGCTCCATCGTTGTCACGATTCAGTTCTTACCCTCAGGTTACCGCTCGACACGACCGCGTGCATCGGGAAACCCCGGACAGTGCTACTAGTCGGATTCGTATTCAACAGCGGAGACGAGATAGCGAGCCGGGCCGGGAAGCGTTGCTCCCACCTCGTCCTGGTATTCGCCGGATATCTTGACAGCTGGCTGCAGCACGAAAATGGAATCGTCGAGCCGGGTGAGGACGTGAACCATTCCCACATCTGCAGCGTCGATCGAGATCTCCACGGCTTCGAGCGCTGGCGGAGCGTAGCCGTGGTCGTGCTGGATGTCTTCAATGATGTCGTCCAGATCCCGCAGTCCCACAACCTCTATATCAACCTGCGATAGCCAGAAGAATTGCGCTTCGAGTACTGCTCCGGATTCATCAACCCGCACGCTGCCGCCAAGTTCGAGTTCAAGCCCGATGTCGGGAAGGTCCGCTGGCTTGAAGCGGATTTCAGTGTCGTTCTGGTTGTCGACGCGTTCGACCTCATACTCGATCGTCATGAAATCGAAGCCGATCATCTCCAGGAACCGTTGGGCGATCTCTTCCGGCTCCGCGCCAGGATCCAGGATGTCGTCGACTGGTTCGTTGAGGCTTTCACCGTCGAAGTGGAAGAACGCCGAGGTCGGGTCCCATCGCATGATGTCGTTTTCGTCGTCATCGACCCACCGATACGGTGTGCCGTTCTCATCACCCTCAACGAGCTCTCCGTCGATTCTGAGCGTTGAGCCGAGCGCGGTCAGCAGTGCAGCTCCGCTGGGTGGGGCGTTGAAGTAGTAGACCGCGACGCTGGACGGCATATCCGATGCGTCGACCATATCCGTCGCTCCGTTGAGCTCGACTTCCGGCCGATGTCGTTCCGCAATAGGAAGGAACCCGAGAAGCATCGGATGAATCACAACGTGCTCAACATCGAGCGGTGGGAATGGCCCCGAGAGCCAACGTTCGCCGTCGAATTCGGTGTCCAGTGGATACTGGTCTGCGAACGGACCGTCGCCATCTCCGAAGCCGACGGGCTGAAATGAGGTGACCTCTTCGCTGCTACCTCCCGTTCCCCAGCCGAACGGGTTGGCCGTCGCCATCAGCGCAACAACGACGATCATCAGGCAGGCTGCAGCCGCGGCACTTGTGCGCCAGGGAGACGAAACGAATCGGTGATACCAGGGAACCGGCTGTTCCAGTGCTGCAGGATCGTCTGGGGCCGGAATGGCGTCGAACTCCGGTTCGCTGGAAAGGAGATCCTGTTTGAGACTGTTGCGGAATTCGGGGTCCGGAAGCTCTTCTGGAAGCGTGTCTTCCAGTCGTGATGCGAGTTCGACGAGATCCCGGAGTTCCGGGTCCTCGATTGATTCATTGTCCCCAGAACGACGACGTTCTACCGCGTCGTCGAACTCGTCAGCTCGTGAATCACGCTCCGGATACATTGCTGCTCTCTAACGTTGCACGGAGATTGATCATGGCCCGGTGGACAAGTTGTTTAACGGCACCTTCACTCCGACCAAGTTCCTCGCCAATCTCACGGTTTCGCATTCCACGTGCGAACTTCAGTATGAGCGCTTTCTGCTGATCCTCCGGAAGTGTGCGGATTGCGGCCAGCAGTTCGTCAGCATCGCTGCGTGCTCCGATCAGGTCCGCCGGATCATCACCCTCGGCGTCTTGCGACCTGGCAAACACCGTCACGTCCTCGACCGACACCTCGCGGGAACTCGTTCGGCCGCGACGGTAGATGATATTGGACGCGATGCGGTAGAGCCAGGCGCCGAACGGGAGCCCACGCCATTCGTAGGATGGCAGCGCAGCCAGCGCCTGCTGGAACGTCTGCGATGTGACATCCTCGGCATCTGCGTGATTACCCGTCCGCCGATAGGCGAACCGGTAGATCTGATCGACATACCGCTCGTAGAGCGGCCCGAACTCGGCAGGGTCGCGCTTGGCTGCTGCGACGAGTTCGGCTTCGTCGGCGAGTTGCTGGTCGTCGGCGTGCTCGTCACTCATATACCTATTGTTGCCGCTGCACGCCGCACAGGCAAACCTCGCCGGTTTTCTGTTGTCATCTGGACAATCCAGGGAGGAGAGGGAAGGTTACTGTTGGGGGTACGAGCGCTGTCCATTCGGTAGACCGGGCAGCTCCGTCTGCCCCTGTCAAACCGAGCGGTGTGCTGGGCTGGGCGACGCGGAGGTCGCCGTCTACCGGAGAGTGCACAGGTGGACGGCCAATGTGGTAGACGGGCAGCTCCGTCTGCCCCTGGCTGAGTGGCGGGGTGTGCTGGGCTGGGCGACACGGAGGTCGCCGTCTACCGGGG
>SLMJ01000132.1 GCA_007133615.1 Thermomicrobiaceae bacterium
AGCCGTTATCGCAAGAGCGCCGGTATTGTCGGTGAGGTGTTGAAGTCGTTCCACCCGCACAGTGACGTCGCGGTATACGACGCCCTCGTCCGGATGGCGCAGCCGTTCGTCATGCGATACCCGCTCGTCGATGGCCAGGGAAATTTCGGTTCCGTCGACGGAGATGGCGCCGCGGCCATGCGGTATACCGAGTCCAGGATGGCTGCGATCGCGGCCGAACTGCTGCAGGATATCGACAAGCAGACAGTCGACTTCATTCCTAATTACGACGACAGCGAGCACGAGCCTACCGTCCTGCCAGCAAAATTGCCGAATCTGCTGCTCAACGGCGCGTCAGGGATCGCCGTTGGCATGGCCACGAACATTCCCCCGCATAACCTGCGCGAGATCTGTGACGGTCTGATCCAGCTGATCGATAACCCCGAGATCAGCATCGATGAGCTCTGCAACTACGTCAAAGGGCCGGATTATCCGACTGGCGGCATCATTCTCGGCCGCGAAGGTATTCGAGCGGCGTACGCAACGGGTCGCGGTCGTATCGTTACTCGAGCTCGAGCCGAGATCGAGGAAACCGGGCGTGGTGACCGATTCCGCATTATCGTCACCGAGCTTCCCTATCAGGTGAACAAGGCGGCCCTGCTCGAACGCATTGCCGAGCACGTCAAGAACGGCCGGATTGACGGGATTAGCGATCTACGCGATGAATCAGACCGTCGCGGGATGCGTGTCGTCATCGAGTTGAAGCGGGACGCTCAACCGCAACGCGTACTTAACGCGCTGTTCAAGCACACGCAGTTGCAGCAGTCGTTTGGCGTCAACATGGTTGCGCTGGTGGACGGCAAACAGCCGCGAGTGCTGAACCTGAAGCGGATGCTTCAGCATTACCTGGATCATCGCCGGGTCGTCATTCGCCGGCGCACCGAATTTGACCTGCGCCGGGCTCGGCGTCGAGCACACATTCTGGACGGGCTGAAGATCGCCCTCGACCATGTTGATGAGATCATCCGGATTATTCGGCAATCTCCTAACGCGGATGTCGCCCGCCGGAACCTCATGGCGAGCTACGACTTCTCTGAATCGCAGGCCAACGCCATCCTGGAGATGCAACTCCGCCGCCTCGCGGCGCTCGAACGCCGCAAGCTCGAAAATGAATACCGCGGCATTCTGAAGCAGGTCGCGTACTTCGAAGCACTTCTCTCCGATCCGGAGATGATCGATCAGGTCATCCGCGATGAACTCAATGAGCTCCGGGATAAGTACGGCGACGAGCGTCGAAGCGAGATTCAGGACATCTTCTCGGACATCAGTGACGAAGACCTGATTCCCGAAGTCGATGTGATCATCACGATCACGAATCGGGGATACGTCAAGCGGCTCTCCGACGGCACCTATCAGGCACAGCGCCGGGGCGGTCGTGGCATCACCGGTATCGGCCTGCGTGATGAGGACCGCGTTGCACACATCCTCTCGGCTAACACGCATGACCGCTTGCTGTTCTTCACAAACAAGGGCCGAGTGTTCCAGATTAAGGTCCACGAACTGCCGGAAACCGGCCGGACGTCTCGCGGGATCCCTGCGATCAACCTGATCGGTATCGAACAGGACGAGACGATCACCACATTGCTTCCGATCAGCCGGGATGAGACCGCGAAGTACCTGTTCATGTGCACCAGCAAAGGAACAGTCAAACGGACGGAACTCTCGCAGTTCGCGACGGTTCGATCCAGCGGTCTTCGGGCAATCAATCTGGATGAAAACGACGAGCTTGCCTGGGTTCGCATGACCTCTGGCGAGGACGACATTATTCTGGTGAGTAACTTCGGTAAGGGAATCAAGTTCCACGAGACCGATGTGCGGGCTATGGGTCGCACCGCAGCCGGGGTCCGGGGAATCCGGATACCTGCAGGTGGGCGTGTTATCGCGGCGGAGGTCGCGGTTCCGGGAGCCGATCTGCTGCTCGTGTCAGAAAACGGCTTCGGCAAGCGTACGCCTCTGGAAGAGTTCCGAAGCCAGGGACGCGGCGGCATGGGCGTGACGGCGCTCAAGCTCAGTTCGAGAAATGGCGACGTCGCCTGCGCGAAAGTCGTCGAAGAATCTGACAATCTGATGATCATGAGCCATCTGGGCAAGGTCATCCGGGTTCCCGTGGAGCAGATCTCGCAACTGAGCCGAGCGGCTCAAGGCGTCCGGATCATGCGCCCCTACCAGGGCGATCAGGTCGCTTCGCTAACACTCATTCGCACCGGAGCTGACGAAGAGATCGCCAACGTTACCGCGGATTCAGCCGGCACCCCGACTGAAGGCGATAATGGCCTCGATCCAGACACCGTGGCCGAAGCGGACGAGGTCGAAGCGGACGAGGTCGAAGTCGGCGACGACGAGGAATAGCCCACCCAAATCTCTCGTGTTCGTCACAAACCGCATTCGAATGTCACTTCGCGCCCCGAACTCTCGGTGGCGCGAAGGTTGCGCTGGCCTGCCTGACACATGTTCACAGGCAGGGGAAGGGCAACCGTGGCAGGGGAGCAGCACGAGTCCACCGCATCACAACCCACTCGAGGCGTATGGCTGGACTGGAAGACGATTGCGGCATCAGCCGCAGCGCTGGCGATTGCGTTCGCCCTGATTTTCATCGCCTGGATGGTGCTGCGACCGCTCGCAGTCCTTCTCATGTCGATTGTCCTGGCGGAGACCCTCTCGCCGCTCGCTAACCGCTTTCAGCGATACATGCGACGATCGCTCGCCGTGCTTGCGACCTATCTCAGCGTGGTGCTTGCGATGATCCTGCTGGCGCTGACAATCGTGCCGGCTGTGCTCACCGAAATGGGAGACCTTGCCGAGGAGATCCCGGATGCCCAGGAACAGGTCACCGACTGGATTGACGAGCAAGGCTGGGTGAGTTCGGACCAGATCTCCGAATACCTGGAAGGTCAGATGGACGAGGGTGGCCAGCTCGCCGGCATCCCGCTCGCGATCGCCAGCGGACTCGTCGAACTTGCGCTCGCCGTCTTTCTGTCCATCTACTGGCTCATTGGCAAGCCGGGTGCGCGATCCTTGTTTATGTCCATGGTTCCGCCTGCGCGACGAGAAGAAGCAGAGGATGTTGCCGCCGAGGTCGGCTCGACAATTGGCGGGTACATCCGCGGAGTCGTGATCTCCGGTGCGATCCTCGCCGTGATCGCGTTTATCGGGCTGACCGTAATCGGGGTGGATTTCGCGTTGCCGCTGGCAATGTTCATGTTCTTTGGCGAACTGATTCCCGTGCTCGGGCCGTTGATCGCACTGATCCCGGCACTGATTGTCGCCGCGTTCGACGGTTTCAACACCGTGCTAATGGTGCTCGGACTCTATTTGTTGCTTCAGCTGCTGGAGAGCAGTGTGGTCTATCCACAGGTGATGAAGCGACAGGCCAGCATTCCACCGATCGTGGTGATCTTCGCGCTTCTGGCCGGGGGATCCGTCGGCGGATTGATTGGCGCTCTGGTCGCGATTCCGCTCGCCGGCGCAATCCGGGTCCTGATTCTCCGGCTGATTGTGCCGCGCGTTCAGGACCGCCTCGGCGACAACCAGCCAGCGCGAAAGCCGTCGACCTAGCCGATCGATACCATCCGGTCGATCGCCACACGGGCTCGATCAGCAATGTGATCCGGCACAGTGACGCGATGCTGCAGGTACTTCAGCGAATCGCGAACTTTTGTAAGGTTGTTGAGCTTCATAAATCCGCAGACCGCGCTGTCGCGTACCGCCCGAAATTCCTTACCCGGCGCCAGTGAGTTGAGTCGATGGAGTACGCCGGTCTCGGTTGCGACAACGAACTGGTCGGACTCGCTGCTCATCGCGTGACGCACCATGCCCTCGGTCGAGAGTACCTTCGTTCGAGACGAGTCGAGCCGCCCCGACTGCAGATCGAGCATGCAGCGCGACCCGCAGGCACACTCCGGATGAATCAGCAGTTCAGCATCCGGCCACTCGACACGAGCGCGTTCGACATCTTCGGAGACGATTCCGGCGTGTACGTGACACTCGCCCAGCCAGAGCTGGATGTTCTCACGGCCAGTTTCTCGTTTGACCCATTCGCCGAGGAAGAGGTCAGGAAGGAAGAGGATCTCGGTCTCTTCAGGGATCGATTCCACGATCTGGACCGCATTCGCCGACGTACAGCAGTAGTCACTCTCGGCCTTCACGTCAGCAGACGTGTTCACGTAGGAGACAACGACTGCGTCCGGATGCTGCGCTTTCCACTCGCGGAGCTGATCCGCCGTGATGCTACTGGCGAGCGAGCATCCAGCGTTGAGATCCGGAAGTAGAACAGTCTTCTCCGGACTGAGGATCGCCGCCGTCTCAGCCATGAAGTGAACACCGCAGAACACGATCATGTCGGCTTTTGTCTCGGCCGCCTGGCGGGAAAGCCCGAGTGAGTCGCCCACGAAGTCCGCGAGATCCTGTAGATCCGGCACCTGATAGCTGTGTGCCAGAACCACCGCGTTGTGCTTCTGGCGCAGCTCGTTGATCTCCTCTATCAAGGCGGTGCGCTCGTCATCGGTCAGTTCTTCCTCAACAACCGGAGGCGGGACGACGGGAAGGGAAACAGCCATCAGTCTCGTGTCTCACTTTCTGAGCTTGCCGGATCCAGTGCCGGCTCGGATTCCATTTCAATTTCGTCCAGTGAATCGGGGCTCCCGGGAATCTCCCGCGGGCCAATGTAGCGATACAGCCGTGCCGGACGACGGCTCCGGCGATCACGCGTTCCGGGAACCGGTGCAAGGTCCCATCGCGCCAGCATCTGCCGCGCGAAATTGCTCGGGTCGTATTCCTCTCCCACAATCGCTTCGTATACACCGCGCAGATCCGACATCGTGAAATGCTCTGGGAGCAGATGGAACGCGAGCGGCGAATACGTGATCTTCTGCGACAACCGCCAGCGGGCATAGGAAACGATACGACCGTGATCGAACGCCAGCGGGCCGGGCAGTTGATCGACCTGATGCCACTCCGCCGCGGTCCAGCCTCGTCCGGGCCGAGCATTGGCAACGCCAGGTCCGACCGACATCGATGGCATGAGCGCGTAGTACGTGACCGAAACAGAGCGACCACGAGGATCGCGCCCCGGATCGCCAAACGTGTAGAGCTGTTCCAGATAGACGCCCCACAGGCCGGCACTCTCCGAGAGAATTCGCTGTGCGGCTGCGTCGAACGGCTCGTCGACCTGAATCTCACCCCCTGGTAACCCCCAGGAACCGGCAAACGGCTCGCCGGAGCGCTGCACCAGCAGCACATGAAGCGCGCCCCCGGTGAGGGCGAAGCAGACCGTTTCGATTGTCAGATGCATTTCTCTCGTCACACAGTGCTCCTCAACATTCTTCTAATAATAGTCACTGGTACCATGTACCGTCAACCATATTCTGCGATTCGTTTCGGATCTGTTATTGACGGACCCAGCGCCTGGTGGTCAGATCAACATGCACGAAAGGAGTCGCAGCGTTGGAGCAGCACGACATCGAGATCAGAATCGACGAGATCATGCGTGAAGCGCAGGGTTACCGGAGAGGCCGGATCTACACCGTCTTCGCAGAACTCGAGATCGCCGAAGCGCTAGAGGCGGGGCCCCGAACTATCGACGATCTTGCAAGCGCCATTCAGGCGGATCCGACAGCCCTCACTCGCTTCCTGGATGCAGCGGCGCAGCTGGGTATCGTGGACAACACGGCAGACGGGCACGTGAACCTCACGAAACTCGGCTGGAAGCTCTACTCACCCTCCAGTCCTGAATCCAGGGCCAACACACTCAAACTCGAGGCTGCGTTCTTCGAGAGATGGAGTCGCCTCGCGACGGCAGTTTGCACGGGCAACCGGCCTCCGGAAAACCGTCAACAGGAAGACGATCCACGCTGGGTTCCGATGTTCACCAGAGCACTTTTCGAACGTTCCCGGGAAACGGCCAGAGGAGTGGCGCAGGCGATCGACAACTTGATTGCTGATTTCGGGGACTCTCCTGTGCGTGTTCTAGACCTCGGCGGAGGGCACGGCGGTTACAGCATCGCGCTTGCGCGAAGTAATCCAGCAGTCGAAGCGACCGTATTCGATCTACCGCCGGTGATTGAAACTACCAGCGAGATCGTCGAAACGAGCGAAGTAAGAGACCGCATGCAGGCTGTCGCCGGAGACTTCCACCACGATGACATCGGATCAGGCTGGGATCTGATTCTCCTGTTCGGCGTTCTACACGGGGAAACTGAAGAAGGCGCGAACGCGCTACTTTCGGCAATTGCCAACGCACTCGCCACGAACGGCAAGTTGCTGATCAGGCGACAGGGACGGACGGATTCTGAACCTGCAACGGCGGAACGAGAGATTTTCGACCTGCATATGCTGCTGTCCACTGAGGGCGGGAAAGTCAGCCGCAGCGCCGATACCCAGGCACAACTCGCCGGACACGGATTCCGTCTTGAACGGGAGATCGATATCCCAGCCCCGGCGAGCGGAGTGATCGAGATCTATGTGCTGGACGACGATTCGTCCTGAACCGTAGATTGATATGTTGATTGACTGTCAATGTAATGATGGGAGCCGATGACCGTCAGGGAATAGAGCAGTTGAGCCGCGAGTTCGCGGTTTAACCGGTCCTGGGCCTCAAAAGCCCGAACAACCGACTCATTGAACTGACGCTGTTGCCAATAGAGCTCCTCGGCATAGGCACGACCACTAAATCGAGAAAGAAACCGTTTGAAGCGTCTCCCGACACCGTCAGACGGGGTCAAAGGGGGCGGCGACGGGTCGGCAATCGGCGCAAGTTCCTGAATCCGTGTGATTGCGTCCAGCAACGGTTCCGAGCGGCTTACCGGCTCGGATGGAGATTCCGGGACGCCTCCCCTTCGGGCGAACTCATCGATCGTCGCAGCTCCACTTCGAATCAACCAGGCATCGGAGTCTATCGCGCTTAGCTCGCCCCGTAGCCGACTGATCTCTGCCGGGATGAACTCCTGCCACCACTGCTGCCGGCTCAAATGGCGCTGGGCGAAGCGTAATCTGTTTCGAGTCCAGGCCCGGAAGTAATCGTCCCCCCGCTGCTGCCCCCCACCTTCATGATGGACGCCCGAAAGCGATGGCTCATAGCGCACGGCCCAGCCGGACTCACGCATCCGATAGCAGAGATCAACATCCTCCCAGTAGGCAGGGTAATACGACTCGTCGAAACCGCCCATTGAGTCGAACGCGGTTCGCCGGATTGCTAATGCGGCGCCAGTCACGTAGTCCACGTTCTCTGATTCGGCGTGCTGCGGGCCAGGCACTTCCTGTTCGCCGTGATGGTACGTTGTCAGTTCGGGCCACCGTACGTGGCCACCGGCGTGCTGAATCAATCCAGAGTGCGGAAACACCAGTTTCGCACCAGCGCATCCGAGTGACTCGTCTTGCTGAAAGAGTTGCTGAAGTGATCGGCCGAAATCCTGATCGAGTTCAACGTCCGGATTCATCACAACTACGATTTGAGCCTCGCTGGAGCCTACTCCGAGATTCGCCCCGCCCGCGTAGCCGAGGTTTCGACCAGCCTCAATCACGTCTGCCTGTGGCCATCCAGCCAGTTCGTTGATCGATTCATCGGTGGATGCGTTGTCCACGACGATGATCCGGCCCGGGCCCATCGGCATGCGAGTCAGCGCCCGCAGGCAGGGATCGAGGAACAACTCTCCGTTGTAGTTGACGATAATCGCGTCCCATTGACCGCTCACGATCGCTCCTCGTCTGGTTCGGATTCGCTCCGGCCCACATGCTACACTGCCTGCACAAGTGAAGCGATCCGGCGGGGACGATGCAACGACACCCTCTGGAGATCGTTTAATCATTCGGGGAGTTCTTGAAGCTCCCACACACCAATGTCACTGCGATCATGACTACAGGATCTGCGTAATGAGCACCGCAATCGCCGAAGGACTACGGACGACCGAGGCGATCCCGGCACACGAACAGGCAGAAAGCATCGAGCCGGAACAACCACATATCTCGGTTGTCATCCCGGTGATGAACGAATCCGAGTCGATACCGGTGCTGACTGACGAGATTCTCGAAGTTCTGCAACCGCTCGGCAAACCGTTCGAGATTATTTATGTCGATGACGGTAGTCGCGATCGTACGCCCGAACTCATTCGGAGTCTGTGCGCAACAGACTCCCGTATCCAGCTCATCCAGTTTCGCAAGAACTTCGGCAAGTCCGCCGCACTCAGCGCTGGATTCGATGCCGCCCGGGGCGATGTTATCGTCACGATGGACGGTGACCTGCAGGATGTTCCCGCAGAGATCCCGAAGCTGCTGCAGGCACTCGACGAGGACACAGACCTCGTCAGCGGCTGGAAGCATCCGAGAAATGATCCGATAACAAAGCGGATTCCCTCGGGCATCTTCAACGCGGTCGTCCGGAAACTCACCGGGATCACCATTCACGATTTCAACTGTGGCTTCAAAGTTTATCGCTCCGAAGTCACCCGAGAGATCCCGCTGTACGGTGAGTTGCATCGGTACATTCCGGTGCTGGCACACAACCGCGGATTCCGCGTGGCAGAGACAAAGGTCCGCCATCGGAGCCGCCGCTACGGACACTCCAAATTCGGCGGAACCCGGTTTGCCCGCGGGTTCTTCGATCTGATCACTGTGTTGTTTCTGACGCAGTACACCCTGAGACCGCTCCACTTCTTTGGCTGGTTCGGCGTCTCGACCTTCTCGATCGGGTTCCTGATCAACTCTTATCTGGCGATCCTCTGGTTCATGGGACAGCCGATCGGGACGCGACCGCTCCTGACACTCGGTGTGCTCCTGATGATCATCGGCGGTCAGTTCCTGGTGTTCGGGCTCCTGGCCGAGATGATCGCCAGCACAACGCACCGCAGCGCCGGTTATTCGATTCGCAGGCATGTCGGGGCACCCGAAGACCGGAAGACGCGTGAGGCTGATGAGCACCGGTAGTTCGCCGTATGGAACCCCGTTACAGGGTGTTGCCTGCGACCTCTGTGGCAGCAATCGTGATCAGACGCTCTTTACGCTGCGAGACATGATGCAGACGACGTCGGATCATGAGTATCGAATTGCCCGATGCCGCGTCTGCGACCTGATCTACCTGAATCCTCGCCCGTATTCCTGGGACATACCTGGTCTCTACCCCGCGGAATACGCGCCGTTCAAACGTTCAGCGCTTGGCACCCTGGCCAGGAAGTGGCTTCACAAACGCACAGTGACGGAGCTCGCGAATCTTGTTCAGGCTCCGCGCAGAGTTCTCGACATCGGTTGCGGAACCGGAGAACTGCTGGAACAGGTACGCAAATCAGGAAATCCCAACGTGCTCGGAATCGAGCCCTCGATCCAAGCTGCAAGAGTGGCTCGTGAAAATCGCGGACTCGATGTCAGGACTGGCACGCTCGAGCAGTGTGCGTTGCCTGACGCGTCGATCGATACCGTCTTGATATCACACGTACTGGAGCATCTCCCCTCACCGCGCGTCACACTGCGCGAGGTGGACCGGATTCTCCGGCCCGGCGGGGCCGTGGTCATCTGGGTTCCAAATGCGGCATCCGTGCCGGCGAAAGTTCTCGGGCGATACTGGATGGGGTGGGACGTGCCCCGACATCTGTACGCCTTCACACCAGGTTCACTGCATCGGCTGATCGGAACAACGAGCCTGCAACCTGGAGAAATCCTGCATGAGAAGCACGGAATCGAATGGTCCTGGGGCCTTCGGCTCTGGGCAGCCGAGCGATTCGAGAATGAGCAACTGAACGGGGCGCTGGCGGCACTCCATCCAGCGATGTCGATTGGATCCACACCACTCGGCATAATCAGCTCGCTGCTGCGATCCTCCGGCCGGATCCGAATGATCGCCTGGAAACCGTTTGACTAGACAGTTACCTTCGCTTGACAGTCGCGAATCGCGTTGGGTAGACTGAAGAATACATAAGCGGTGTGGCGCATTCGTCTAGTGGCCTAGGACACCGCCCTCTCAAGGCGGAGATCACGGGTTCGAATCCCGTATGCGCTACCAGAAAGCCCCGGTATCAATTGATACCGGGGCTTTTCATTGTCCGAAGATCGGTGCCTAGATCCCGATCGCCACCCCTTCGGTGCGTGGATCACTTGCGCCCATCAGCACGCCGTTTTCGGGATTAACCTCAATCAGCTGAACCTGGCCACCGCCGTCCCAGGCACCGAGCACTTCAACGTCATGCCCTCGCTTCTTGAGCTCCGTGATCACGCGCTTGTCAACACGTTCCTCAACCCGCAACTTGAAATCGTTCGGCAGGTTACCGGGGTCCGTGCCCGGGAAGCTCGACCAGCGCGGCGCCTCGGCTGCTTGCTGGACGTTCATCCCGAAGTCGATCAGGTTCGTCAGCGTCTGCATGTTCACCTGTGGCTGAAGATCGCCACCCGGAGTTCCACCGACCCATCGCAGGCGGCCGTTCTCGGTCACCAGGTAGCAGTTCAATGTACTCATTGTCTTCTTGCCCGGCTCGATCACGTTTGGATGATCCGGATCGAGCGTGAAGCCACGACCAAGCCGGTTGTTCAGCAGCACACCAGACTCGCCGGCAACAACGCGGCTGCCGAATCCATGGGAAATGCTGTGAATGAACGAAACCGCGTTGCCGTCACGGTCGACGACGCAGAGGTACGTGGTATCGCCAACGGCTTCGCCCAGCTTGCCAGCGACGAATTCATCACTCGCCTGCTTCATGTCGATGGTGTCGTACCGTTCTTTCGCGAACTCTGAACTGAGCAACTGCTCCATCGGCACATCGACAAAGCGCGAATCTCCCGCGTACGCAATCCGGTCGGCGAAGGCGCGCTTTTTGGCTTCGACCATCAGGTGCAAGGCGTTGGCACTGTTGTGCGACATTCGCGGAAGCTCGCTATGCGCAAGAATGTTCATTTCCTCCAGGTGGATCAGTCCGTTCGTCGGCAGTCCGGTCTGGTGGATGGTGTACCCGCGATAGTCGGTCGAGATCGGGTCAACCAGTTCCGATTCATGGGAACGAAGGTCATCAGCGGTGATGATGCCGCCGACCTCCCGCATATACCGATCGATCTCCTGCGCGACGGTCCCACGGTAGAATACATCCGGTCCGCCTTCAGCAATCGCATGCAACGTTCGGGCGAGATCGGGCTGCTGGAAGATCTGCCCGGCCTTCGGCGGTTTTCCGTTTGGCAGGAATACATTGGCCGTCGCGTCGTGCTGAGCAAGAGCGTCGGCGTTTTCAGCAATAATCTCGGCACCGCGGTGAGTGAGTGGGAATCCCTCGCCGGCATAGCGGATCGCCGCCCGGAACAGCGTGCGCGGTGCGATTGAGCCGAATTGATTGAGTCCGGTGAAGTAGGCGTCAACAGCGCCAGGAACAGCCGCGGAGAGCGGGCCAAACAGCGGCATCTTCTGGTAACCCTGATCGGTGAAAAACTCACGCGTGGCTCTGGCCGGGGCAATTCCGCTTCCGTTCAGGGACGATACTTTGCCGGTTGCGGCGTCATAGTGAATGAAGAACGCGTCCCCACCCAGGCCACACATCGCCGGCAAAACGACACCCGTTGCCAGCGCTGCTGCCACTGCAGCGTCCATTGCGTTTCCGCCGCGTTGCAGAACGTCGATTCCGGCGGCGGTCGCGAGTGGGTGCGCAGTAGCCACCATTCCATTGGTGCCCATCGCAACCTCGCGCAGCGTTGGAGTGTCAGCCTTGCTCATAACTTCGGTCCTCTTTCTGCTAGCGCATCTCTTAACGCCAATTCTATTGCCAGATTCCCTGCTTCTGAGTCTAACACCAAACGGCGCATCAACAACTCAAACAAGCTCAATTTCGCTTCGTAGCAACGATTTCCATGTGCGGATGTAGTGCAACGGGAAGCCTGTGGAGCGGCAGGAGTCGGAACACCGCCTTTCCGATTCCGGTCGGCACCTTTCGAATCTGCGCTGCGGTCAGCTCTCCCACTGGCAGGAACGAAACATCGAAACCATGACGAGCGAACGCCTGGCGCAATTCTTTCGGCGAGAACATGGAGGGATGCCAGATGTGATGGTCGTAGAGCCCCCGAAGCCGGTAGTACAGCTCAGCCGGGCGTCGCGACGGAGTCTTCAGTAGATACTGGCCTCCCGGCCTCAGAATTCGAGCCACGTCGGCGAGATGCATATCCACCCGGACCAGATGCTCAATGACATCAGACGTGATGACAATATCAAACGCGCCATCCACAAACGGCAACGATTCGGCATCGGCACCGACCACGTGGAGGTCACCAGTTCGCCGCTGAATCTCTCGCAAGGCGGATGTCGTGATGTCGCTACCGGTCAACTCACGGAAACCCGATCGCCAGAGTTCCTCGAGTAGAAAACCGCCACCTGCACCGAGTTCGAGGATGGAACGGGCACGATCAATCGAGTCCAGATACCCCAGCAACGCCCGTGGCGGATTGTAGTTTCCGTACGTGTTTGCCCATTCCGGGTATTCGATGTCGACCTGCGTGTAGAAACGCCGCAACACGTCGTCCGGAACTGGGCCCTCGCGATAGCGCTCTGCACACTCGCGACATGTAAACGCTCGACCCGTGAACGGTCGATCGCACAGCAGGCATCTTCGGCGAGATCGATCAACGACCATCGACCCCGCTCCGACGCCAGGCCATGCCGCCTGCAACCACAGTCGTCAGGAGCAGAACTGCCATGCCTGCGAAAAAAGGTCGATCCATCCGGGCCCGGGAGTAGAGATCACGTCCAGACGTGCGGGCAACATCAACCACCGGGATATCACGCTGGAACGCCGCGTTGAAGATCAAACCGCCTCCAGGAGCATCCGGATCACCCACGACCTCGAGCGGGCGCTGCCCCGGTGGCCGATTACGCGACCAGGGCACATTGACCGACCCCTCTCCACTGGTCACCCGGACTTCCAGATAACGATCAGCAGTGTGATCCACGGGATCGAACCGGGCTTCGAATGCATCGAGCGGAGCAGCAAACTCGTAATCGTCAAGAAATCCGGAATAGAGGGGATCCTGGAGATCATAAATCGGCTGGAAGACGATGTCTCCCTCTACCGGGTCGCCGTTGAGGATCGCCTGACCATCTTCATAGGGGCCATCGGGATCATACCGGAACGTCACCGCGTTGCCCGGCTCCGACTCCGGCGATGTCAGACGGAACCGATAGCACTGATCCAGCGCATCCTCAACCACAGGGAATTCGAACGCCACATGGCTTATGTCAAACATCTCTTCCGCGTTTACGACTGCCTCCCGGATCGGCTCATCTGAGTCGAGCTCGAACAGCTCCAGCATCACGTCCTCGTTGTTGGATCTCATCGGCTCCGGCAGTTCGGCGAAATGCTCCATGTCAATCCAGCCGCGCTCTTCATCACCAAGGACGACACGCGCCCAGCCTTCGGTCGATCCGACAACTTCAACCTCGGATCCTCCCGGCAGAAATCCGACGTGGTCGCCCACCACCGGAAGGTGCAGCACTTCCACTGTTTCAAACGGTTTCAGCGTGCCGGTGCCGGAGCTCAGATCCGCACCGTAGGTGGCAACCCGGAGTTCGATTCCCGACAGATCCGGGTACGGCGTGCAGAACGTCTGCTCATGCACAACGTCTCCGGTAAGTTCACCCAGCCATTCCTGATGTTCCGGCCAGGAGTGGAACGATGGCTCCGGAAATCGCGGATCTGAGCCCGGCGCGTAGTGCAGTTCGATTCCCGCGCCACGGGACGGATCGATCGGAACCTGAGATCCCGAAAAACCCTCCGGATTGAACTGGATTGTGAGCTTGTGCAGCCCGTTCGACTCGGAGTAGAAGGGTTGGCGGACCTCGGTATCAACACCAAAACGGCCATCCTGCTCCGCCATCGCCGGCACGAGTGATGTACTGACCGAGCATCCCACCAGAACGACGGCCCCACCAAGTGTCAGAAGAAGAATCGCAATCCCGCGTCTCATGTCGACGTGCTCCGTTCGAGAACGGGTTCATGTTCGCGATAGGCATCGTCCCTATAGCTCATCGTCATCAACCGGTACGCAATCCAGATCGATACCGCTGCCAGCGCGGTCCTCACCAGGGCAAAGAAGAGATCCAGCGGCATCTGCGCAGCGATCACGTTACGCGGATCCGGAAGCATGGAGACCGCCTCAACGCTAAGGGGCAGGAAGAGTTCGGTCGTCGTCGCGGCTCCCCACTGAAGTGTATGCAACAGCAGCAGAATGATCTGGACAATGTGAAGAGAAAGCAGGAATCGGTAGCGAGCAACGGCAAGCGTCATGAACGGTACCAGCCAGATCGCGTACTGCGGATGAAAAAACGTCAGCGCAAAGACAACGCTGTAGACCGCTGTTGCCGCCGGAATAAGATCGCGTGTTCCCGCCGGTTCCCGTTCGTAATACCAGAACAGAATCAACAGGTAGACCAGCGGAAACAGAAAGAGCTCCAGCGTCTGGCCAAACGGGAAGCGATAGAGGGGGATCGCCAGCTCAAACAGATAGTTCACGTGTGGATATCGATTGAGCAGCGTGAGCGTCGGGCTGTCTCCGGTCAACCCCCACGCAACACCGTCGATCAGAATCCAGCCGCCTCCAAGTACTGAGGCGAGATAGAACAGTTCTCGTCTGGTGCGCCGATACGCTATCAGGAAGAATGGCGCGATCAGCACCGGGAAGAACCGCATAACTGCTGCGAGCAGAAGGAATCCGAGCCCCAGGTATCGCTTCCCCGCCGTTGCCAGGACCACGCCAAGGAGCATTACAGCAATCGCCATCGAATCGTGGCGGGCGAACAACACTGTGGTGTAGATCACGAGTGGATTCAGCAACCACAGCGCCGAAACGAGAACACGTCGATCGGGCGACACCAGCCGCAGCAGGAGCGCTCCGGCAATGAGGTCAGCCAGAATGTACGGGAGCTTGAGCAGAAACAGGAGTCGGCTCAGGTATTCGTACCCGAGAAAGCGCTCGAACTCGTGTCCCTGCACACCGACCCCGAAGACACCTGCCGTGGCAGACCAGATATCTTCAGCACCGGGAAGGAGTGGCTTGAGAATGAACAACCAGACGTTATGGATCGACTGGACCACGATCTGGCTGCCCCAGCCAAGCCATTCGCCGTCATACGCCGCTTCCGCCGCGCGTGAGTAGATCGAGTAGAGATCCATGTGAGCGGCAAACGGCGCCAGCGCAAGTCGGATAAGGATTGCGATCACCCAGATTGCGATCAGCCACTTGTTGAACGGCCCCTGGAACACCTGGCCGATTCGTTCACGTGCGCTCCTGAGGCGACTCATCGAGCACCCCACTCACGAAGCCGGGCACCCGCGAGGACAATGGGCAGACCGATGGCTAGCCCGGCCCGGTGCAACACCGACAACGCCAGTACTGCCGGGATCGAGATGCCGATAACGCCCGCGATACCTGCCATAACGGCTTCCCGCACGCCAAGCCCACCCGGAACCGGTGCCACAAGCCCGATGAGCAACGAAATGTTGGCCAGAAGCAGGATCTCGACCAGACTCAGTCGCAGCCCAACGGCAATCGAGGCGATCGCTACGGCCAGCATGTCCAGGGTCCAGCGCGTGACCGTCAGCGCAGCGATTGGTGTGCGGTGGAGGCGGCTCTCCAGCAATGCCCGCGTCGCACTGGAGACAGCAGAGACAAATCCCGGCAGAAATCGCCTGGCAATCACCCACGCGGCTGCAGCGATCAGCAGGACAACGACGGACGCCAGAACGAACCAAATCATCTGTTGATTCGAAGGTGAAGCCGGAACAGCATCCAGTACGACTGGACCAATTAACACGAGCGCCAGCGCGCCAACTATTGCCAGCATCAGTGCATCGAGAATCTGCTCAACGACAAGCGTCGGGAGTGACCGACTGATCGGGATGTCGTTTCCCTCTCGCGCAAACACTGCCTTCGCCGGCGCACCGAGAAATCCCGGTGCAGCGTAGTTAAGAAGGGAAGCGAGTGCGGTAATGCGAGCCGACGTCAGAACCGGCATACACTCGCCGACTCGTTGCAGCAGGAAACACCAGCGCCACGCATGGCTTATCGGCAGAAGGACACCCGCGACTACGAGCGGTATGGCCCAGATGAGACTCACGTCGCGAAGTGCATCAATCGCCTGACCCAGTTGTCCAGTTGCGATGAACGCAGCGAGGATGGCGACCGGGATCAACCACTGCAGGAGAAGTCGCAGCGCAGGTCGCCTTTTCGCTGCCGTCGGAGCGCCGTCAGTCACACGAACCATCCTGCACTGACTCCAGCGACAGATGATCGAGACACGCCTGAAGTTGGCGGCGCGTCGCATTATCAGAGGCGTGGCTCTCGAAGGAGGATCGCGCTGCTGCGCCAAGCCGTGATCGTTCTCCGTGATCCCTCAAGGAACGAATCGCTTCGGCGAGTGCGTCCGGATCGTTGGGCGGGATAAGCCGGGCAGAAATGCCATCTTCAAGCACCTGCCTGATCGCCGGGGAATCTCGAGTGATGATCGGCACTCCTACGGCCATCGCCTGGAAGACTTTGTTCGGAATAACGCGTCCTGCCTTGTCACTGGAACCAAATACGCCGAGCACCACATCCGAACAGGCGATCCGTTGCGACAGTCGTCGATAGGCCACCCAGGGCCGGTACGTTACCTGAACCGGATTCCCGGAAGCGACAAAATCACGTACCAGGTGCTCTTGCTGGCCAGATCCAATGATCTCGAAGCTGATGTCAGTATCTCCCGATGCGGCAAGACGGGAGGCAGCGCCCAATATGGTTTCAATACCGTGGAGCGGGATCATCTTGCCGTAGAAGAGCACCTGGAGCCCCTGCGTGCCACTCCCGAGGTGTCCTGCACGAAACACCCCCTCATCGGCTCCAACGAACACAGTGTCTGACTGGTGTCGCGGAAGCCCGAATCGATCATGGATGTACTGGGCATTCTGATCCGTGTCGACAATCACCCGGGA
>SLMJ01000290.1 GCA_007133615.1 Thermomicrobiaceae bacterium
CAGATACCGGATTCCCAGCTGATCGCATCGCTGGAGCTCGATACCGAAGGCGTCGATCGATTTCTCCCAGAGATCATTCTTCGGTGAGGCCAGGTTGATCAGGTACGAATCGTGAGCAACCACCGGCCATATGTTGCACTCAGACTCGCGGGTTCTCCACGCTTCCAGCGTCGCATCTTCGAAGGGCTTCGCATTCCACTGATTGGAATTCTTGGTAAAGATCTGTAATGAGTCGCAGCCTGCCTTCTCCGCCCGATCGAACGCTTTGTCCACTCCGCTGGCGATCGACATGTGGGCACCAAATCGCAGCAATTACATCTCCCCATCCTGATGGTCAGGCGCCGATCAGCGCCTCGATCTTGTCCTTGTTGAAGCCGACGACTGCCTGGCCATCCTTGACCAGAATCGGCCGACGAATCAGGGTTGGATTATCGGGAATCAATTCGATGAGTTCATCATCGCTCACCTCGCGGTCGGAGAGGCCAAGATCCTTGTATGCCTTGCTCCGCTTTGAGAGCAGCTCCGTCGGCGTCATTCCGATCTCACTAACAAGGCTGCGCAGTTCGTCAGTGGTAAAAGGTTCCTTGAAGTAATCCCGTCGCTCGAATTCCACCCCGTGTTCCGCAAGCAACGCCTGCGCTTTCTTGCAACCTGTTCAGGTCGGATGCACATACGCTCGCATTTGACGGTTCCCTTCTTTGCAACAACAACTACTACTACTCGTCGTACGGCCAGTCCGGATGCTCGAACGGCGGATCCGGATAGGTGTAGAAACCCTCGCCGGACTTCATGCCGAGGCGGCCCTGCTCAACCATTTCCGCCAGGAATTGCGGCGGCTCGTCGTTCGGATCGCCACTCTCCCACGCGTAATGTCGTTCAATATCCTGCACGACATCAAGACCAACCCGATCCATCAACGCAAACGGCCCCATCTTCAACCCGGTCGACATACACCAGAAGCGGTCGATATCCTCGGGCACTCCGTGCCCCTCGGCAACGACCTTCAGGCTCTCCTTCTTGATCGCTCGCCAGATCCGGTTGAAGAGAAATCCCGTGCTTTCACCCTGCACAATCACCGGTCGCAGACCACAGTTCCGGAGCATGCGGTAGACCTCTCCAAGCAGTGCTTCGTCAGTATGCCCGGACGTCATCAACTCCACCGCGGGGCGGGCCCAGGGATGGTTCAGGAAGTGGATGTTCATCAGTCGTTCAGGGTGGCTGGTAACGTCCGCCAGCAGTCCGCTCCTGAACGAAGAGCTGTTGGTCGCAAGAATCGCATCGCCCGGAGCGTGATTCGAAAGCTGCTCGAACAGCGACCGTTTCAGATCCAGCCGCTCGGGCACCGCCTCCAACACGAGCCAGCAATCATCCAGCATTCCTTCAAAGGACCCGGCGAACTCGATGCGACTGGCGGCGGTAGCAGCGTCAGATGGCAGAACCCGATTCATTGCGAGCTCTTCACCACTCGTGCTGATGTATGCGCCAGCCGCCACTCTGGATGATTCATCGGGATCGATAATCACAATATGCTGACCGTGTGCCGCAAGCTGGAGCGAAATCTGTCGTCCCATCGAACCGGCGCCAATAATCGCGATCTTCCGACTACTCGCCACCCTGTCTCCTGTTCTTTTCCGATCGCTAACGGCCAGCCGCAATCGATGGCGCCAGATGCTCGGCGACCATCACGGCAGGAAGGTTCGTGTTCGCTCGCATAAGCACGGGGAAGATCGACGCATCACACACTACCAGATCCCGGATACCGTGAACACGCCCGAAGGTGTCTACGACGGCATCAGGTTCGCTCGATCTCCCCATTCGGCAAGAACACGCCGGATGATAGTAAATGCCGACATTCTCGGCGATAAACTGACGAAGTTCTTCACGGTCAGTGATCTCCCCACCCGGACTTGTCTCTTCCACCATCAGGCCCGAGTCGATCGCTGGTTGCATCATCCGGCGCGCCTGGCGGACACCATCGAGCAACACTGCCAGATCCTGCCCGTCCGCGTTGCTCAGAAACCTGTGATCGATCTCGGGTAATTCAGCTGGATCAGCGGATCGAATGTGTACTGATCCCCGAGATGTCGGAAATACACTCGAGACATGAATCTGGTATTCCCAGTCGCTGGTCTCCTGATTGAATCGACTAACCGCGTAGATGTGCAGATCGAACGCGTCCTCACACTGCGAGCTAACAGATTTCACCAGAACCTGTTCATCAGGGCACCACCCCGATTGCCTCATCTCCGTCATCGTTGCGTTCAACTCGTCACTGCCGCGATAGACCAGGCAAACTGCCGGATGATCAGTAAGATTCTCGCCAACTCCAGGCAACGCCTGCGTCAAATCGAGCCCAAGTGAATGAACGATTGACGGGTCACCGATCCCGGAGCGTTCCAGAATTCCTGGAGATCCGTAGGCACCGGCAGAGAGAACGATACGGTTCCCCCTGATTCGTTCCTCAACACCATCTCGGCGAACGAACACGCCAACTGCACGACGGTCACGGAACTCGACACGGTCAACCAGCGCGTTATCCAGCACCATTAACCGCCCCGAAGACCTCACCTCGTCCGTCAGATAGGCCAGTGCAGCGTTCCAGCGAACACCGTCGGCAATGTTAACCGGCGCCGCTGCGACACCAGTCAGTTCTCTTGAATCGTTCAGATCGTCAACGATCGGGATACCGGATGCGGCAGCACCTTTTAGAAGTACCGACTGGAACGGAGTAATCTCACTTTTCGTCGGTTGCCGCACTCGCAGTCGCTCCATCGCACGGAGGTACGACGGACGAACAGCTCCAAAGGCCCATCCCGGGTTGCCGATATTCACCCATTCATCGTAGTCGCGGTAATGACCGAGCAAAGCAATACATCCATTGTGAGCTGAACATCCACCAATCACTTTTGCTCGATCGAACGAGGTCGACTCTTTGGCGGAATGTGTGGCAAGGCCGGAATACCCCCATGCGTGAGAGTCTTCCGGAATCGAAGATGCATCGAGCAGATCGCTTGGCCAGTTTCCGGAGGCCAGTGTGCCGTAATCCGGACCGGCTTCGATCAAACAAACCTTGAGGCCATGCTGCTCCACCAATAGACCCGCCAGCGCTGAACCGGACGTTCCGCCTCCGGCTATGACCACGTCAAACGTCATTGATCGTTCCACGTTTGCCTTTCAACTCATCGATACCAGACAGGCTCCGGTAGAATATCGCTCAGCATACGGGTTTTGCGGCTGATATGGTAGTGACTCGAGAGAAGATGTCCGCTCCGAAGCCGCCGCAACTGAAGGAATCTGAATGAAGCTGCTCGTAACCGGCGGAAGTGGTCAGCTTGGTCGGGCAATCGTCCGGCTCGGCTCGGATCAACATCAGATCGTCGCGCCAGGATCTGTCGAGCTGGACGTCACCAGCGCTCGGGCCGTCCGTTCGGCGATTTCCGAGACTCGTCCGGACCTCGTCATTCACGCCGGAGCGATGACCGACGTCGACGGCTGCGAGCGCGATCCGATCACCGCCTATCGCATAAACGGTCTCGGAACACAGAACCTTGCCGCAGCCACGTGGTCCGCAGGTATTCCGCTCCTCTATGTCTCGACCAATTTCGTCTTCGAGGGGGAGCTTGACCGTGCCTACTTAGAGTTCGACGCTCCACGACCGATCAGTGTCTACGGCGCTTCCAAGCTTGCCGGAGAGCACGCTGTGGCAGCGTTGAACCCGCAGCATTACATTGTCCGGACCGCGATGGTCTACGACGAGACGGGACGCAACTTCGTCAACTCGATGTTGCGCCTTGCCTCGGAGCACCCGAAGCTGACGATCGTAAATGATCAGAGCGGCAACCCGACCTACGCCGGAGATCTTGCCCTCGGGATCCTTCTCCTGATCGAGCAGCCAGCATTCGGCACATACCACCTGACAAACGCCGGAACCGCAAGCTGGTATGAGTGGGCAGTCCGAATCTTCGAACTCTCCGGGTTAGACATCCCCGTGGAACCGATCCCTGCAAGCCAGTTCAAGCGCGCGGCCACGCCGCCCGCCAACGGTGCTATGCAGAACATGGCAGCAGCGAGTCTCGGGATCGAGCTTCCCGACTGGCAGGACGCGCTGCGGCGCTGCCTCCAACGTCGGATTGAGCAAGCCGGGTGAGTCGCGTCGATATCGTCATTCCCACGTTCAACGGTCGCGAACACCTGCGAAACTGCCTGAACGCTGTGCAGGCGCAATCACTCTCCGGTGTCAATGTGATCGTCGTCGACGATGGTTCGAGCGACGGCACTGACCACTTGATCGCAAAAGACTTTCCTGAAGTCACGTATCTGGCGCTGCCGGGCAATCTCGGCTTCGCCGCGGCGTGTAACGCCGGCATAGCCGGTGGAACCGCAGACTACGTGGCGCTCCTCAACAACGATGCAATTCCGGAACCGGACTGGCTGGAAACGCTGGTCGAGGCAATGGATCGACTTCCCGACGCCGGGGCTCTCGCCAGCAAGATCCTGCTCGCGGATGGATCCGGGCGATTTCACGCTGCCGGCGATACATTCTCCTGGAGCGGTTTGCCGAACAGTCGCGGCGTCTGGGAGCAGGATCACGGGCAGTACGACTCTGAAGAACCGGTCTTCTCCGCCTGCGCGGCGGCAGCGATCTATCGGCGACACGCCCTCGAGCAGGCCGCCAACTTCACCGGCGAGATCTTCGATACCGACTTCTTCATGTACTGCGAGGACATCGACCTCGGCTGGCGACTACGCTTGCTCGGCTGGGAGATCGTCTACATACCCAATGCAGTCGTCCG
>SLMJ01000361.1 GCA_007133615.1 Thermomicrobiaceae bacterium
ATCGTGTCAATCGCCTGCACAACCCTCGCAGGCAACGATTCGGATCGTACCAGTCCTCGATCCTCAACAATCGTATCGGTCAGCGTAACGAGCGGGTTGAAGACGACCGGCTTCCTCATTGCGCGTGCGATCGGCGCCAGGACCAGCATATCCAGCTGTCCGATATAGCCGATCACTACGGCGTCCGCCGATCGTAGCGCAACAAGATATCGGAACCAGATCCGGAGATAGGCGAGTTTCATCTGAACCACCAGCATCATCAGACGAACCACCCCGCCGAGGCGTGACTTGTCCCTGAATCGCTCCCAGAACGGCGCATGAATCTCGACGACGTCCCAGCCAAGCTGTTCGAGTAGCCTGATCAGCTGCTGATTACGGGGATAATCGCGTTCGTATGTTCCCGCATAGAGGATTGTGCGGCGGTAAGCCACGAGCTACTCATCTCCGTCACGATTATCGTCACCGCGGGGATTATACGGGAATAACGAGAGAAACCCCGCCCGGAATGGACGGGGTTTCGGGGATTCGAGGTTTCGGAACGAGCGGTCCGGACCTCCTAGTAGTCCATTCCGCCCGGCATCTGCGGCATACCGCCACCGGCACCAGCTTCCTCCGGCTTGTCGGAGATCAGCGCCTCGGTGGTGAGGATCATCGCACCGATAGAAGCAGCATTCTCGACAGCCGTGCGGGTCACCTTGACCGGGTCAATGACGCCCCACTCGACCATGTCGCCGTACTCGTTGCGGGTCACTTCGAACCCGAGCGACGGCTTGTTCTGCTCCTTCTGCATGCGGCGGACTTCGCCGACCACAACCGCGCCGTCAAGGCCTGCGTTCTCGACGATGCCGCGCAGTGGCTCCTCGAGTGCACGCTTGACGATCAGCATACCGGTGCGGACGTCACCTTCTTCGGTGATGTTATCGAAGACCGATGTGGTATTGATCAGTGCGACACCACCGCCCGGGACCATGCCTTCTTCGACACCGGCGCGGGCTGCGTTCAGTGCGTCCTCAACGCGGTGCTTCTTCTCCTTGAGCTCGGTCTCGGTCGCAGCGCCGACCTTGATGACCGCAACACCGCCGGACAGCTTGGCCTGGCGCTCCTGCAGCTTCTCGCGGTCGAAATCGCTGGTGGTGTTCTCGGCCTGAGCCTTGATCTGCTCGACGCGAGCCTTGATCTGCTCTTCCTCGCCGTAGCCTTCGACGATCGTGGTGTCGTCCTTGGTCGAAACGACGCGGCGAGCACGGCCGAGGTCCTGGACCGTTGCGCTATCGAGCTTGCGGCCGACCTCTTCGGAGATCACGGTGCCGCCGGTCAGGATAGCGATATCGCGAAGCATTTCCTTGCGGCGATCACCGAAGCCCGGCGCCTTGAGCGCGAGCGCGTTGACGGTGCCGCGGAGCTTGTTGACAACCAGGGTTGCCAGCGCTTCGCCTTCAATGTCCTCAGCGATGATCACGAAGTTCTTGGTGACCTGCATCGCCTTCTCGAGGACCGGGAGAATGTCCTGAACTGCCGTGATCTTCTTGTCAGTAATGAGAATGAACGGCTCGTCCAGTTCGGCTTCCATCCGCTCCGTGTTGGTCACGAAGTATGGAGAGGAATAGCCGCGGTCGATCTGCATACCTTCGGTGTACTCGGTTTCGAATTCGAGTCCACGGGACTCTTCAACCGTGACAACACCGTCCTTGCCGACCTTCTCCATGACGTCGGCAATCAGATCGCCGATGCCCTGGTCAGCAGCCGAGATGCCAGCAACGTGAGCAATGTCTTCCTTGCCACGAATCTGGATCGCCATCTCCCGGAGCTGCTCGGTAACCAGGCGGGAGCCCTTTTCAATGCCGTGCTTCAGCATCATCGGATTCGCGCCAGCCGCAACGTTGCGCAGGCCTTCGTGAACGATTGCCTGAGCGAGAACGGTCGCGGTACTGGTGCCGTCACCGGCGATGTCGTTTGTCTTGGTGGCCGCTTCCTTCAGAAGCTGGGCACCCATGTTTTCGAAGTGATCTTCGAGTTCGATTTCCTTCGCGACGGTCACGCCGTCGTGGGTTACCGTCGGGGCGCCGAATTTCTTGTCAATTGCGACGTTTCGGCCCTTCGGCCCCAGCGTTGTCTTTACGGCGTCGGCCAGGGTATCAATACCCGTTTTCAGTGACCTGCGCGCCTGTTCATCGAATTCGAGAATCTTCGCCACGTTACGACTCCTCCCGTTGTTTCAATCGGAAACAACTAGCGGTTGAATACAGACTAGATACGACTAGGATACGACCGCGAGAATGTCCTTCTCGCTGATGATCAGATACTCTTCTTCGCCGACTTTGACTTCAGTGCCAGCGTACTTTGCGAAAAGCACCTGTTCGCCGTCCTTGACGTCCATCGGAAGCCGGGAGCCGTCGTCGGCGAGCCGACCCGGACCGACAGCGATCACGTCACCGCGCTGCGGCTTTTCCTTGGCGGTATCCGGCAGAACGATTCCACTTGCAGTAACTTCTTCCTGCTCGGTCGGGCGAACAACTACCCGGTCACCGAGCGGCCTCAGTTGGGTTTTGACGGTTGACATCCTTCTGGACCTCCTGTGTACTTACGTTCGGCGAGGGGTCGCACGCCGACGCCCTTCCATCGGTTCCTGTTAGCACTCTCGATGTGTGAGTGCTAACGCTGATATCTTAGCCAACATGCGTCTGTTATGCAAGTAGATCTTGCTGCCATTCCCTGTGTCAGCTTCCTTCCCTCCCACTGAGAATCTCCACATGATCGATGTGACCGATTTCACCTGTTCGGGCATAATGCCGGAGAACGCGACGCACGCGCGTTCACGACGCTTGAATAACTCGATTTCTCAGTCAGGAACGGTCAGGGAAACAGGGAGGTCTCGTGTCCTATCGTTTTGCAGGTCGAATCGGAAACCTTCAGCCATCTCCGACGGTGGCCGTGTCCGACCGTGTTCGTGAACTCAAACAGCAAGGCCACGACGTCATTGATCTCGGCGGCGGGGATCCCGATTTCGCCACGCCGAAACATATTTGCGAAGCGGCTTCCGAAGCGCTCTTTGCCGGAGACACCCACTATGTCGCCAGCGCCGGCATCCCGCAGTTGCGAGAAGGAATCGCCAGAAAACTCAAAGATGACAACGGCATCGATGTCGACGTGAACGGGATTATCGTCACCCCCGGCGGGAAGTCAGCACTCATATCATCGGTGTTGGCACTGGCGGGACCGGGTGATGATGTGTTGACGTTCGATCCGGGCTGGGTCTCCTATGAACCGATGGCAACGATCGCCGGTGCGAACACCATTCACGTGTCGCTCGATGCGTCCGACAACTACCGCATTACCCGGGAAGCGATTGACCGTCACATCACGCCGAACACACGGCTCATGATCGTCAACAGCCCGAACAATCCAAGCGGCAAAGTCATCACTCAAGACGAAGTCGACGCGATCTGCTCGGCTGCAAAAGATCACGATGTCATTGTGTTCTCCGACGAGATCTACGAGAAGATCATCTACGACGACAACAAGCACATCAGTATCGCTGCCCAGCCGGGCATGGCCGAGCGAACCCTGACACACAACGGGTTCTCGAAGGCGTATGCGATGACTGGATGGCGGCTGGGTTATGTAGCCGGGCCGGTGGAGATCGTCAAGCAGATTATGAAGATCCACAGCCATTCGGTGACCTGCGCTACATCCTTCGCGCAGGCCGGGGCGGTCGCTGCACTAAATGGTCCTCAGGACTTCATTCAGGAGATGGTGAGTGCCTGGGATCGCCGCCGGGCGCTGATTGTCAACGGATTGAACGAGATTCCCGGCTTCAACTGCCCATGGCCTCAGGGAGCGTTCTACGCCTATCCCGACGTCTCCGGAACCGGGCAGGATGGCGGTGAGATCGCCGAGTTTCTTATTAGCGAAGCGCGAGTTGGCGTGACGCCCGGGATTGCATTCGGCGAGGGCTCAAAGGGCCATATCCGCCTGAGCTATGCGAATTCTGACCAACTGCTTGAGGAATCCGTCAAGCGAATGCAGGCAGCGTTCGCCTGATTGAAATCGAAACAGAACGGGGTAGACGCTGGCGGCTGAAATCACCCGGGCTCTGCTTTTGTTTACAGTTGCGGGACTTGCCGAGATCGGCGGCGGCTGGCTGGTCTGGCAATGGTTGCGCGCGGATCGTCCCTGGCCGTTCGGGTTGCTCGGCGCCGGTGTGCTTTTCAGCTATGGCGTGATTCACACCTTTCAGCAGGACGACACGTTCGGTCGAATCTACGCCGCATACGGTGCGATCTTCCTGATCATCGCGTTCGCCTGGGGAATGGCCTTCGATCAATGGCG
The DNA here is from genome assembly GCA_007133615.1 of Thermomicrobiaceae bacterium. Lineage (GTDB taxonomy): Bacteria > Chloroflexota > Chloroflexia > Thermomicrobiales > Thermomicrobiaceae > SLMJ01. Next base: position 4,330 of record SLMJ01000361.1, read on the forward strand.
TCCCGATCGCTGGGACTATATCGGGGCCGCGCTCTGTCTGATTGGCGTGTCAATCATGTTGTTCGCGCCCCGCTCCGGGTAGAATCGTAGAAGCCGGTTGCTGGTCTCAGCAACCGCGGTGAACGTGTTCAGATTGGAAACAGAGACAGATGCAGTCTCGCGATGAAATCCGGCTGACAGAACTGGCCGCCTGCGCCGGCTGAGCATCCAAGCTCGGGCCGGATGCCCTGGCGCAGGTTCTGCAGCCACTCACCCAGCGAACCGATCCGAATCTGATCGTCGGTCTTCAGACCAGCGATGACGCCGCCGTGTACCGTCTGAACGACGAGCAGGCGATCATCCAGACGGTCGATTTCTTCCCGCCTGTCGTCGACGACCCGTACATTTACGGCGCCGTCGCCGCTGCGAACTCGATGAGTGATGTTTACGCTATGGGTGGAGAGGTTCTCTTCGCGCTCAACATCGCCGCCTGGCCGGAGACACTTCCGCTCGATCTACTTTCAAAGGTCTTCGAGGGTGGTGCCGACAAGATGGCCGAGGTCAATGCGGTCATCGCAGGAGGACATACCGTCACCGACGATGAGCCGAAATATGGACTCGTTGTCACAGGAATGATCAATCCAGACAAAGCGCTCACCAAGGCCGGAGCGAAACCGGGAGATCGTATCTTTCTGACCAAGCCGATCGGCACCGGCGTCATCACGACCGCCAATAAACAGCAGGCGTGCGATGCAGCCCACCTGCAAAACGCGGTCGATTCGATGACGAAACTCAACCGAACCGCGGCCCGACTGGCTCAGAGTACCGGCGTAAACGCAAGCACCGACATCACCGGCTACGGACTGATCGGTCACGCAATGGAGGTTGCGCTCAAGAGCGAAGTGCAACTGGTGATTGACAGTTCCGGAATCCCGCTGCTGGACGGAGCCGAGCGATACACCGAAGAAGGACGGCTCCCCGGGGGTGCAAACCGAAACCGTGAGTACTATTCCGCCCCGGAATCGGGCGGTCTTGAGATTGCGCCAGGTGTTTCACAGGTAATTCAGGATCTGCTGTTTGATCCGGAGACCTCCGGAGGACTCCTGCTTACCGCATCTGATATGCGAGCGGAGGCGCTAAAGACGGCGTTCCAGACGATGGGTGAACCGCTCTGGGAGATCGGCCGGGTCGGCGCCGGAACCGGGTTGAAGATCCGCTGAACATGTCTGGACCGACCCGCCATGACTGATTCCGGTCAACATGACGAGCGAAGTCTCCGGAATCTTCCATGGCGCGAGATTCTCCGTGAGCTCGATGTTTCCCCATCAAAGGCGCTCGGACAGAATTTTCTGCACGACAGGAAGATAGTCCGGCGAATCGTCGACGTCGCAGATGTCGATCGAGATACCCACGTTCTCGAAGTCGGCCCGGGACTGGGGATTCTGACCAGTGAGTTGATCGCCAGGGCTGGGTCGGTCACCGCTGTTGAACTCGACGAGCGCCTGGCTGAACGTTTGCAGGCATATTTCCAGGACCAGGCGACGATCATCCAGGGCGACATCCTCGAGGTTGATCTGACCCGGATCGTGCCTGACCAGCCGTACATCGTGGTCGCCAATCTGCCCTACTCGATCGCCACCGCCGCCATCCAGCGATTGCTCGAAACCGAACACTCGCCGGAGCGCATGGTTATCATGGTCCAGCGCGAGGTGGCGGAACGAATGGCCGCCAGCCCACCGGAAATGTCCATCCTCGCGATTGGCGTTCAGTTCTACGCCCGCGCAAAGGTTCAGTTCAGAATCGGCTCCGGTGCGTTCATTCCGAAACCTCGAGTCGAATCCGCGGTGATTCGGCTTGACCGCCACGCCGAGCCACCACTCGTTCGGGAACACCATCAGCGATTCTTCGCACTCGTAAAGGCGGGATTTTCCCAGCGCCGCAAACGAATTGACAATTCCATCGCGGCAGGTCTCGGGGTGTCGAAAGCGGTCGTTCGCGAGCGCATCGAGGGTGCATCGATCGATCCGGCATCCCGGGCCGAACGACTGGACGTTCAGGACTGGGTAACGCTTTATGGCCACATGCAGGACCTGCTCGATGCCTGAGTTTTCGATTCAGGCACCGTTGCGACTTTTCGCTCCGGCCAAGGTGAACCTGGGGCTGGAGATTCTCGGTCGCCGCGACGACGGCTTTCACGAGGTCCTCACATTAATGGAGACAATCTCCCTCTTCGATGTCATCGACATTCATCCGGCCGCGTCGAAGTCCATCACATCACCAGCCGGGATCCCGGATGATGACGATCTGACGGCCAGGGCGCTGGACTTGCTCGAACAGGCTTCAGGCAGGCGACTGTGCCTGCGGGTCACAGTCGAAAAATCGATTCCAGTCTCCGCCGGACTGGGCGGTGGGAGTTCAGACGCGGGGACGCTGATCGGCGCCATCGGGCAGTTGCTCGGAATCCCGCTGGACGAGCAGCATGACGTTGCGAGCAAGATTGGCTCAGACGTGCCGTTCTTTCTCACTTGCGGGCTGGCGCTGGCATCGGGCACCGGGACCGACACCACACTGGTTCCGGACTCCGTGAGGCGCTGGTATGTGATTGCTGTGCCCGACCTGGAGATCCAGGGAAAGACCGGAACGCTGTACCGATCGCTGCAATCCGGCGACTTCTCAGACGGCTCGAGGACCAGTCAGCTTGCACATGAACTCAGCCAGGGATTAGCCATCGACCGTTCGCTGGTGACCAACACATTTCAGCGGCCGTTGATGACCTATCCGGCGTTCCGGGAGACCATCGAAGCGTTCGAGCGTGCCGGAAGCCAGGTCGTCGTTCCCTCAGGAGCGGGCCCTTCGGTATTCAGTGTCTTTGCCACGTTCGGGGAAGCGGTGCAGTTCGCCGGGCGGCTCAATCTGCCAGACGGCTTGTTCGCGACCATTGCATCGTCCATCGTGTCAGACCCGAACCAGTCTCGCATCGACTACCTGCTGTCGAAGTCCTGACAACAGACGAACGCGGACGGCCGATCGAAATCAGCCACCCGCGTTCTAACGCCAGTGATTAGCGTCTGTGGAGTCTTCTAATATTTGCTCGAGGCAGTGACCGGCTCGCCAACCTGCTCGGCCTGTCGCGCCGCCTCACGCCGTTCCCTCAAACGTTGCTGAAATGACTCCGGCATGGCGGCTTCGAGCACGTCATCCACCGTGTCTGCCAGAATGAACTCCATGTCCTCACGCAGTTCGTCCGGCACGTCTTCCAGGTCCGGCTCGTTGCGGTGCGGAATGACGACGTTCTTGATACCGACCCGTGCGGCGGCGAGGACCTTTTCCTTGATTCCGCCAACGGGCAGCACCTGGCCACGCAACGTCACTTCACCGGTCATTGCCACGTCATCCCGCATCGGGATTCCCGAGAGCAACGACACGAGTGCAGTCGTCATCGTGATGCCCGCCGAAGGGCCATCCTTCGGCGTTGCACCGGCCGGTACGTGAACGTGGACGTCGGTCTCCCTGAAGAAGTCCTCTTCCAGTCCGAGATCCTCCGCTCGCGAACGAACGAAGCTCAACGCTGCCTGGGCGGATTCCTTCATCACGTCCCCGAGCTGGCCGGTGACCGTCATCCGGCCCTTGCCGGGCATCTTCGATACCTCGATAAACATGATGTCGCCACCAACTGAAGTGACGCCCATCCCGATCGCTACCCCCGGAGTTGCCGTCCGCTCGGAAAGCTCTTCGTAGTGGTAGCGGCGCTTGCCGAGGAAGTCGCGGATTTCCTCTGGCGTGATCGTCGTTGGCACATCCTTGTCCTCGGCAACCCGGGTCGCAACCTTCCGGGCCACGCCGGCGACTTCACGTTCCAGGTTTCGAACGCCAGCCTCTCGAGTGTAATGCCGGATGATCTCCAGAATCGCCTCGTCGGTAACGTCGTAGTTCGCCGGATCCAGCGCGTGCCGCTTGAATTGCTTGGGCACCAGATACTTCTTGGCGATGTTCATCTTCTCATCGTCGGTGTAGCCGGAGAGATACAGCACTTCCATCCGGTCCTGCAGCGGTGCCGGGATCGTATCCAGCATGTTCGCAGTCGCGATGAACATCACCTTGGAAAGGTCGAATGGCACATCCAGGTAGTGATCCCGGTAGGTGCTGTTCTGTTCCGGGTCAAGCACCTCAAGAAGTGCGGAAGACGGGTCACCGCGCCAGTCCGAGCCAACTTTGTCGATCTCGTCCAGCACAAATACCGGGTCGTTGGCGCCGGCACGACGCATCGCCTGGATGATCCGACCGGGCATCGCACCGATGTAGGTCCGGCGATGGCCGCGGATCTCGGCTTCGTCTCGAACACCACCGAGCGACATACGCGTGAATTCGCGTCCAAGCGCCCGGGCAATCGAGTTCGCAAGGCTCGTCTTACCGACGCCTGGCGGGCCGACGAAGCAGAGCAGTGGCTCGCGGGCGTCTTCGTCCAGCGTTCCGTGCTCCTTGGTCAGCTTCCGAACCGCGAGATACTCGAGGATGCGCTCCTTGACCTTCTCAAGGTCGTAGTGATCCTCATCCAGAATCTCACGAGCACGGCCAACGTCGATATGCTCGTGCTCGGTACTGGTGTTCCAGGGTAGCGACGCGATCCAGTCCAGATAGGTTCGGATGACGCCGTATTCAGCGGCAGCCGGTGGCAGTTTGGAAAGCCGATCGAGCTCGCGCCGGGCTTCTCGTTCGGCTTCTTCCGGCAGCTCGACCTCGTCGATCTTCTGCCGGAGCTCATTGACCTCGGCTTCCTGCTCGTTCGTTTCACCGAGCTCGCGCTGAATTGCCTTGAGCTGCTCACGCAGGTAGTACTCGCGCTGCGTCCGACCGACTTCTTCCTGGACGTCACCCTGAATCTTCTTGCCAAGCTCCAGGAGATCGAGTTCCTTACTGATGAACGCGTTCAGGCGCTGCATCTTGGCGCGGATCGAGTCCAGCTCCAGCAATTCCTGCTTCTCTTCTGGTTCCATCCGCAAGTTGCTCGAGATCAGGTAGACCAGATGCAACGGGTCGTCAATATTGAACGCGGCGGTCGCAAGTTCATCCGGCAGGCTCGAAACAAGCGAAACGAGTCGCTGGAACAGTTCCAGCGTGTTTCGCATCAACGCCTTGACCTCGACCGATTCGTCAGCCTCTTCGGGAATCTCTTCGATCCTCGCCGTCAGGTACGGCTCCTCGGCGACCCACTCGACGATCCGCATGCGGCGGACACCCTGAATCGCCAGGCGAACAGTGCCGTCCGGCACACGCATCATCTGGTGAATGTTGGCGACCACGCCGATCTCATGTGTCTCGCCGGGGTTCGCGCCTTCCTGCTCCTGGTTGTGCTGGAGCACGAGGCCCACTATCCGGTCGCCAGAGACGACATCATCGATAAGGCGGAGCGACCGTGCCTGGCCCGCAGCCAGAGGTACGAGCGTCATCGGAAACACAACGGTGCCGCGGAGCGGCAGGATCGGGATTATCTCCGGCGTTTCCGCCTTGCTTGCCTCTTCCAGATTCTCTGGATCAGGTATTTCAGCTGTCTGTTCGTCGTTGTCGGTAAACTGCTCAACCATCTAACTTACTCCTCCTGCTTCTCTGCAGGCTCCGGGGTTCCCTTCGGTACAATCCGGGTCGCTTTGGCCCGGGGGAGATAGACTGTCAGCAAGCCATTCTCGTAACCGGCCTCGACGTCATCGAGGGCGATTGCAAATGGCAAAAAGACCTCAGCTTCGAAATCACCATATGGGATGCCCGTCTGGTGATACACACGCCGACGGCTTCCATCCGGAAACGGGCGAGTGCCTGCAATCCGCAGAACCGAGTCATCTATCTCAACGTTCAGATCATCTTCACGGACACCGGCGATTTCGACGGTGACAATCAGATGATCCTCGATCTCATACACTTCAACCGGCGGTCTCCAGCAACCCATCTGAGCCCCGGTCGTCGTCCGCGCTCCGCTAAACAGGGAGCGGAACGCCATCTCCATATCCTGTTGAATCTGGCCGCGCTCCCGGCGGCCGCGTCGTCGTACAATCAGAATCATTACCCTGCCCTCCGGGCGCCGCGCACATTACTGCGCGCTGGCTCTGTGTCCGCAATCGCGTGACCAAGCTCTTCAGACTCCAACGCGCAAAACCGGTTGATTGTTCGCATTCGATTCCCTGGGGACGAACCGGAAGGCGCGCGGGACATCGTTCAGCGTCTGATGCACACGCCACCCTTACGATGAGAGTGAGCGTGGATATCCTGAAGTGTAGCAGTCATGCAGCAATACTGCAATAACCCGTGCACAGGACTTGACTCGGCTTGTATCAACTCCAGGGACCGTACAGAAGCACGACTGCGAGGACGCCCCAGAGGAATACCGTGAGAAGGAGTGGCTTGTCTTCCAGAAGAATCTGCTCCGGCGCTCCGCCAGCACCTTCCCGGTGAACCAGGTACATGTAGCGAAATACCCCGTAGATCACGAACGGGATCGTCAGCATCATGCGTTCGTCTTCCGGAAGCGCAGGAGATTCGAACGTATACAGCGAGTAGGAGATGATCGCCGACCCCGCAACGATCAGAATGAACTGGTCCAGCAGATGGAGCGAGTAGTTTCCAAGATTCTTCCGGTGGTTCACTGCTTCGGCTTCCATCAAACTGATTTCGTGCCGCCGCTTTGAAAACCCGATGAACAGCGCCAGCAGGATCGTACAGACGTATAGCCATGGTGAGATCGGAATGTCGACAACCACCGCACCGGCGACGGCTCGCAAGACAAACCCGGCCGCAATCACGAAGACGTCAAGAATGACCAGGTTCTTGAGCCACCTGCTATAAGCGAGCATCAAGAGGACATAGGCCAGCAGAACCGCTGCAAACAATGGTGAGAGTACCAACGCGATCGGGAATACGATCAGATAGATCGCCGCTATCGCGACCCACGCCGTTGACGGCGTAAGGCGTCCGGATGCGAGCGGTCGGTTCTGTTTGATCGGGTGGTGGCGATCGGCGTCCAGATCGCGCAGGTCATTGAAGAGGTAGCCGGCACTGCTAACCAGCGCAAACAATAGCGCTGCTAACGCAACGATTGCCAGGGTGTCGAACTCGAGCAGCCGCCCGTCGAACACGATTGCGGCGAAAACGACCCCGTTCTTTGTCCATTGTTTCGGTCGAACAGCCTCGACGAGGGCGCTTGCCTGCCCGGTCATGCGATCCCTGTTCTCGTTGGGTCTGGAGTGGGATTACAACCGGTCACGCAATCGACCAGCGCTACTCGCCTGCCGGACGAAGCGCGTCCTCCTGATAAGTGCTCGCGGCACTCCATAGCATCCAGCCCGTCGCTCCGAAATCATCTGACGCGTCAATCTGCTCCCGGACCTCGTCCGGTCCGTATTCCTTACCGGGGCCAAACGAGAAATCCTGCAGCCAGGGACGAAGTTTATCCACATCGTCCGGAATTCGCTCGGCGGCGTTCTGCAAGCTCCAGAGAATGACTTCGTACGGATGGTCGTTCGGCTCGTCGAAGCCCATCGAACCGGGATAGAAATGCGACGGGTAGATCATCGGTTTGATGTAGTCAAGATGCGGGGTCAGCGATTCGAGGTGCTGCCCGATGCCGCCATCGCCGGTCTCCCACAGGGCCAGTCCAAAGATATCTCCTCCGAGATAAGCGCTGGTCGGCTTGATTTCTTCATGCGAGACACGCAGATACTCGGTAACCGCATCAATACGGGACTCGCTGTTGTGCTCGTCGACGTTGTACTCTGCCCGGTCAAGCGGACCGTCAGACGGAAAGCGCATGTAATCGAGCTGAATCTCATCGAACCCGAGTTCAACCGCCTCCATCATCAGCTCGATGTTGTACTCCCAGACCTCTTCTTCATATGCGCTCACCCACGCGATGTCGTTGAACGTTCGCCAGAGACCGCCTTCGCTGTCTCGGATCGCCAGGTCTTCCCGTGCCTCGGCCAACAACGGGTCCTCAAAGATCACCTGTCGGGCGATCGCGTAGATATCTCGTTCCTGCAAGTCATTCAGGATCTGCTGAATGTCATACTGCGGACGAACCGCATCGATCTCATGGGCCATTTCCACTTCGGTGTCGTAGAAAACGAGCCCGGAACTGTCTTTAATATCCACTACCATCGAATTCAGCTCAGTTCGCTCGACCAGGTCAAGCAGATCATTCCAGCGCTGCTCGTCTGCCATCGCGCCAACGTTTACGTAAATCGAGCGAATGTGCTTTTCTTCCAGCGTAACCTCGATCTCCATCTGGTCATCAAGTTCCCGGGCGAGGGAGTGATAACCAGGCGCCTTGAAGATCAGGTCACCTTCTTCGGGAATGTTTTCGAGCCGGAACGTTCCGTCTTCACTGGCGTCGGTAGACGCACCTTCAATAGCGATCGTTGCCCCGCTCACAGGGTCCCCTGCTTCGTCCAGAACGCGGCCGGTCATCGTGCCTGGTCGCATCGAGACAGACAACTCGGTGCGCTCGTCGATCGGCTCGATGACATCCGCGTAATCTGCATACGAAAACCGAATTTCCGCGTCTTCCGGGATGCTGTTTAGCGTGAACGTTCCGTCGGAACCGGTCTCGGTTGACGATGCGGCGGAATCATTAACGACCGCCTCAACCACGACACCCTCGATCGGCGAATCGTCGATGCGACTGGTGACCTGGCCTGACATGACGTTTGGGCGGAGAGCAATTTCGATGGTATCGGGGTTGATGTCTTCAGCGTTGCCGGGGAGTTCGTATTCGGTGGAGTCGTATCCATCACGGGATACCGCAATCGTTCCGGTATCGTCGCCGCGAAGGCTGAACGACCCATCACTTCCTGTGGTGGTCTCCCGGTCTCCGAGCTGAACAATGGCGTCTTCAACGCCTTCCCCTGTGTAGGCGTCGAATACCTGTCCGCCGTATCCTGTCCCGGATATGAACTGCGTCCACACGAGCGTGAAGATGATACCCAGCAGCGGAATAACGAGCAGCAAGCTAAACCACCAGCTTACTCCTCCCCAACGTCGCTGCGAAGGTGAAACATAAGGGTGCTGACTCGAGATCACCAGGACTCCTCCTCACCGCCCCCGTTCGGCGGTGCCAGATGCAATGTCTTATGAACGCCCTGTCGCGGTGCTCTCCCCATCCACCAGAGCCGGTTCTGGATCGCAGCTCTTGTCCTGGGGCGAATCTGCTCCGCGCTGGTCGAGTGAGATTATGCCACAGGACCTCGTTGACGCATCGAGTGACGGGCTGTCATCCGGCTGACAGTTCGCACCTCCCTGACCCGGCGTTATTCACTCTTCGCGCAAGCAGTATTGGGGCAGATTTCCTCGTCCGGCTGAACGAGATGGTCGGGCCTCGACGCTCTGCCCGAGCATCTACTAACTTGTCTCACCGTCAAGTGCAACAATATCTGTGACTCCATTTGGTTGTCGGTATTGACTGCCTGTCTGGGATTCACATGATGAAAACGACCGTCGCCGGGGTCAGCAGAACCAGCGTTGATTGACCCTGTTGTCGCCACCTCCGTATAATCATTGCTAGTGACGGTTGTCACAGGTCGTGCGAATACGCACGATTGTCGCTCCGCAAAGACGGGTCTGGTCCCTTGGATCTCACCGATGTGTTCTACGCAATGCGTCACGATCTTGCGCGGGTCGAGGAACGGCTCCGCGAAGAGTCGAACGTCGACTACCCCGTCGTTGGCGATATTGTTGAGAACCTGATCGAATCCGGAGGAAAAAGGCTTCGACCGCTGTTACTTCTTCTCGCGGCTCGGCCGTTCAACTACGACATCGACGAACTTGTGGCCGCGGCAGCTGGTGTCGAACTGCTACACAACGCGTCGCTGATCCACGATGATACGGTGGACCATGCAGACGTTCGCCGGGGTCAACCGACCCTGAATTCGGTGCTCCCACCAGAAACGGTCATCCTCCTCGGAGACTATCTCTTTGCTCGCTCGGCGATGCTCGCCGCTGCCACGATGAACCCCAGAGTCGTTGGGGTTTTTGCGTCCACACTTGCCAAGATCTGCGACGGTCAGCTCAGTGAGGTTTTCAACGCTCACAAGCTGGATCAGTCGATCGACCAGTACAAGCAGCGAATCTACGGTAAGACGGCATCGCTGTTCGCCGGGTCCGCTGAAATGGGCGCCATTATCGGGCAAGCTCCAGGCGATAAGATCGAGGCCATGCGCGACTTCGGCGGCAATATCGGTATGGCGTTCCAGATCGTCGATGATGTGCTCGATCTCAGGGAGTCAACTGATTCGATCGGAAAGCCAGCCGGGCTGGATCTGCGCCAGGGCACGGTGACGCTGCCAACGATGCTCTTCATCCAGCGGAGTGGCCAGAATGGTCACAATGCGGAACTGGTTCAACGCGTAATCGACGGCGACAGCGCGACCGACGCCGATTTCGATCATGCGGTCGAGGTCATTCGAGATTCCGGCGCGCTGGAAGAGTCGATTACCATCGCCGAAGATTACGTAGAAAAAGCACAGGCGATCATTAAAGATCTCCCGCCGGGAGACTCGGTCGAAATGCTTGAGGCACTGGCGATGGACTCGCTCAGCCGGACGTTCTGATCCCGGTTCCCTTCCCTACACCGCGACAAGGCAACGCCGGTACAGGCGATCAAAGATCCGGTCCCACACCGTGTCATCCGGAGCTATGCGTGTCATCTGCAGCGCCAGATTGTGCGGTTGCGACGGGGTCAACATGATCGTAACCGACATCAGATTGTGCCGGCGCTCAATGGTCTGATCCAGCAAATCCAGTTCGTGGCGATGCTGCGGGTCGACACCGGACAGTATCAGCACATCAGCAGCGACCATTTTCACCAGGCTATCCCGCGAAACCCGAGTGGCGATGTCGAACTCATCCTGTTCATGCTCGGATAGCTCTTCACCGGATTCCTGGATCGCCTGGAGTTCCACCTCGACCATGTACGCATTTAGTGCGAAATCCCGCCATGGGACATGTTGAAACGCAATCGGCAGATCCACCTGCCGGAAGCCATCGAGCACGTAGCTGCTGATCCTGCGTGAACGATTCCCTGATGCGTTGAATATCAGCCATCCCACCCCGTTTGCGATGTTCTGGTCGATCTGTTCGAAGTACTGATTCAGCCGGCTGAAGAGGTCGATATCCTGAGTCATCGGTTCAATTCGATCAATCTCGTGGGCCATAGCTATCACCTCCAGCGACGAACACGCCGAAAGACCATATGTACGATGTCTACCCCGATTCGTGGTCGTGAATTGGTACCCCCAGGAGACCTCCAAACAGTGACCGGAATTCAGTGCTCCGGACCGAGAGTGCCACCTCTGCGCTGTTCTGCCCTCCTTCACTCCGAATGAGCCGGGCCATTCCGGCACTGGAACTGAGCGACGTGTCCACCATGACTGGCCCCGCCTCGGAGGTCACAAGACCCGGCTGCAACAGGACTCCGACCGCCAGCGGATCATGCAGGTGCATATTCTGGTCACCACGTTCGGTGAAGCTGTACCTGCAGACCTCGCGAACCAGCGTTCCCGCGGGTCCGCTGTCGTCGGTGATCTTGTCCCACTCATCCCGGTACAGACTGGTCTGGTGCGTAACGTCGAGACCGATCCAGGTCGCGTTCAGATCACTATCGGCGACGATCCGAGCTGCTTCCGGGTCAACTGCGATGTTGAACTCGGCCCATGGCGTCGCGTTACCAGCAACGGTGAAGGCGCCACCCATGATCACCAGCCGCGACACCAGGCGCGGAAGATCCGGTTCGAGCGACAGGGCGACCGCCAGGTTCGTAAGTGGTCCAACACAAACCAGGTTCAGATCGCCGTTAGATTCCCTGGCCGTCTGCACGATGAACTCGGGCGCCGTCATCGGTTCCTGGGAACGATGACTGACCGGGATTGGCGCCCCGCCGAGACCATCTGTCCCGTGGAAGTGCACAGCGTCGAAATGGTCTCGACTCAGCGGTCGGCTCATACCCCGGTAGACCGGAATCCGGCTCGCCTCCAGGTAGTCCAGCACTCTCAATGTATTCGACGTTGCCTGGACCAGCGATACGTTTCCGGCAACGGTCGTTACCCCGACGAGGTCGATTTCGGGTGATGCCACGGCCATCGCAAGCGCCATTGCATCATCGACACCGGTATCAACGTCCATGATGACGTTCATCGTTGACCCTGCGCTCATGAGGACGCACTCCGGGCAGCTTCCGCTGCCTGCCAGGTCGCGACCGGCGGTGTCTCCCAGAGCGGTGATTCACTCACCACATCGATAAACCACGGTTTCCCGGACTCCACGGCGTTCCGGATCACTGATTCAACGTCCTCCGGATCCGTCACCTGTGTCGACTCAAGGCCAAAGCCACGCGCGATCCCAGCGTAATCCACGCGGTTGAAATCAACCGAGAAATACCGCTCGCCGTGAAAGAGGTGCTGCAACTCCTTGATCCAGCCAAACTCGCTGTTATTGAAATGGATGATCGGGATCGGCAGATCGAGCCGGCTGATCGTCTCCAGTTCGCCAACCGAGAAACCGAAGCTACCGTCTCCGGTCAGACCAACAACGGGCCGCCCTCCAGCCCCATAGTACGCCCCGACCACGCCTG
>SLMJ01000069.1 GCA_007133615.1 Thermomicrobiaceae bacterium
ATCGGCAGATCGAGCCGGCTGATCGTCTCCAGTTCGCCAACCGAGAAACCGAAGCTACCGTCTCCGGTCAGACCAACAACGGGCCGCCCTCCAGCCCCATAGTACGCCCCGACCACGCCTGGAATTGCGAAACCAAGCCCGCCGTGAGCCCGCGGGATCGCGGTGTATCGGCCGGCGTACTTCAGCGGGTACTCCGCTCCGGTAAATGGCGTCGGTGTGCCAGGATCGGCAACGATGACCGTCTCTGGATCGAGAAATCTCCGAAGTACCGAGAATACGCGCTGTGGGCGAATCGGCTGGCTGGTATCGGCCGCTCGAGATTCCGCGTAGTCGAAGTAGTCCTGCTTGAGATTAGCGAGCTCAGCCAGCCAGGCCTTGCGGTTCTGAACCAGTGCGGTCCGGAGATCAACTGCCTCCAGAAGATCCTTTAGTACGAGTCTCGCATCGCCGACCACGAATGCATCTGGTCGATAGTTCTGCCCAACCTGTGCCGGATCTACATCTATCTGTATGACCTTCAGCGATCCCGGTTGCGGAAGGGTCCAGTTCAGCGTCGTTACCGAGTTCGTTCTCGTGCCGATCAGCACCATCAGATCGGCTTCCTGGAACGTCTCGTTCGCATAGGGGCGGGCACCGTTACCGCCGACAACGCCGAGACTGACGGCGCTTTCCTCGGAGATACTTCCCTTGCCGTTGATCGACGTCGCGACCGGGATGTTCATCGATTCCGCAAGTTGTGTCAGTACCTCCCATGCGCCGGAGCGAATGACACCACCGCCGGCCACGATGACAGGCTTCTCCGAGTTGCTGAGCAGGTCCGCCGCGGTAGTCACTGCCTCTGGATCCGGTCTCAACGGCGTACTCGGGTAGTGCAACAGTTCCGGAACTCCGTGCAAGGAACCGTCTGTGATATCCGATTCGAGAATGTCTTCTGGGAGGATAATCGAAGAGACTCCCGGCCGCCCGCTTGTCGCAACCCGGATCGCCTTTCGAATCACGTCAGCGACAGTTTCCGGGCTCTTGATGCGATGCGCCCATTTTGCGACAGCCGCGAACATCGCCTCCTGATTCATCTCAGTCAGGACGTTGCGGCCGTCTTGCGAAACCGGAGTGTCCGTCGTGAATGACAGAACCGGACTGGAGGAACCCTGCGCTTCGGCTACTGCAGGAACCACGTAGGTGGCGCCACCGCCACTGGGCCCCTCGCATACACCGAGTTGCCCGCTGACCCGAGCATAAGCATCTGCCATGAAGCCCGCCGAACGCTCGTCCCGGGTCATGATGTGCTGGATCTCCGGGTGACGATAGAGCGCATCGTACAACTCCATCGATGTGTCCCCAGGTAATCCGAAAATATGCCGTACTCCAGAGTCGGAGAGAATTCGGACGATCGCTTCGGCCGTGTTCATCAAGTGCCTCCTGCAGATGGGCGCCGCATTCACCAGTGGTTGTTCGAACAGCTTGATTCGTTTCAACAATATAGCAGCTATCCCACCCTACCCGGCAAGTCGGAGTACCCGATTTTGCTATACTGGCCGCCATGACAGTCTTCACGCTCGATGGGCGAATCCAGTCCGTCCTTTTTGCCACAGTTCTTGCCACCTTCGCAGTCTTGCTGTCCGCCACGGTATCCCTCGCGGAAGATGAGGATCCGGCTGAGGAGGAGGAACAGGAGGAACTGCCGTATCGCCTTGTGCCCGGACTGACGTCGTCCACCGGCACGGAGATCCGTTCCCTGTCTGCCACCGGACAACTTATCGTCTGGGAAGACCATCGAGACGGTGAACCGGACATCTACCTCTTCGATACCAACGATGGTTACGAGTCACGGATCGCCAGTGAAGACGCTTTCCGCCGGTCACCGTCAGTGTCGGCTTCGGCGATCGTCTGGATCGAAGGCGAAGACGCAGATGAGCGCGTTGTCCAACTTATGGACCTCGCTGAAGACGCCGAGGCACAACTGAGCGACGGCCCGGCTCGAGTCGATCGTCCGGCAATTTCCTCTGAACTGGTTGCCTGGCAAGAGCGTATCGATGATCGCTGGGTTATCCAGGTGGTAAGTCGCAACGGCGAATACGTCGCGACGCTCGGCGAGGACCTGCTCAACAGTGGTCGACCCGCAGCTGACGAGCGCCGGATCGTCTGGCAGGGGTTCGACGGTGAGTCGTGGAACATCTATCAGTACGACGCTGACGCGGACCAGATCGAGTCACTCACCAACGGCCCTGATGATGATCAATCGCCTGCTATCTCGGGGGATCATGTCGTCTTCGTTCGTCATGCAACTGAAGGCGGCCATCCCGAGATCATCGCCCGCCCGATCGGGGACAGCGACGAACGAACACTTGTCACTGGCCACTTCGTCCAGCAGCCCTCGATCCACGATTCAGTCGTCGTGTGGGAAGACTGGCGCTCCGGTCTTCCAGATGTCTACGCCTACGACCTGGATACGGACGAAACGTTTGCGATCGCTCGGTCTCAGGAAGCCTATACGCCTGTTGTCTCCGGTTCACTGGTCGCCTGGGTCGGCGGAAATGACCCGGCCGCCCAGCGAGTGCAGACTATGGACATTCAGGAACGTCTGCCGACTGATCCGCAGGAACCGCCTGCAGTGCCATCCCCGGACCAGTTGTACATTCCCGAGACCCAGCATTTCGTCTCCGGGGGATTCAAGTCGTTCTGGCAGGCGAATGGCGGTCCACAGATTCTCGGTTACCCGCTGACGACAGAATTCGCCGAGACGGACCCCGACACCGGTGAAGAGATCGTGGTCCAGTACTTTGAGCGAGTGAAACTCGAGTTCCACCCCAACGCGCCGGAGGACAACCGTATCCGGCTTGCTCTACTCGGCGAGGAGGCAGCCCCA
The DNA here is from genome assembly GCA_007133615.1 of Thermomicrobiaceae bacterium. GTDB lineage: Bacteria > Chloroflexota > Chloroflexia > Thermomicrobiales > Thermomicrobiaceae > SLMJ01. The sequence continues at coordinate 2,867 of SLMJ01000069.1, forward strand.
CACGCGCAGATGGAGCCAGTCGAGCCATTCGAAAACGACGAGGTTCGCCGTTTCTTCCCGGAGACCGGCCACGGTATCAGCTACGGATTCAAGGAGTTCTGGGAAGAAAACGGTGGGCTGGAACTCTTCGGCTTCCCGATCACCAGTGAGTTCACCGAGAACGGACGAACCGTGCAGTACTTCCAGCGCGCCAGGTTCGAATTCGACCCGGAATCCGAGACCGGCGAGGTTTCGCTCGGCCTGCTCGGGCGGGAAGAACTGCAGGACCGCGGCTGGCTCCCGCCACCTCCGGTAGACACCACACAGATATTTGAGTAACACGATCAAATACTAATCTGGGGCATCACCACTGACGAGTGCCAGATAGATGTCGTTCACATTGGTGCCGGTTGACCCGATATCAATCTCGGCACCGATCGCCCGCAGAGCGCTTGCGCTGTCATTGCGCGAGAGACTGTTCAACGGATCAATCCCGGCGCGCTCCAGTTCGGTGAGTGACGAACCATCGACGATACCGCCCGCGCATTCGCTCAAGCCGTCGTCGCCATCTGTCGCAAAACTACAGATGGTCACCCCTTCTGTATCGGCCATCTCTACGGCAGCGGCCAGCGCCATCTCGGTGTTGCGCCCGCCGATCCCATCCCCGCGCACCGTCACCGTCATCTCGCCACTGCCGATCATCGCGAGCGGTTTCTTGAAGGCGTGTTGATCACGCCGAGCGTGCCGGGCGATTGTCGCCCAGGTGCGCCCGAACTCCCGCGCCTCACCTTGAAAATCGAATCCGAAGGTCTGAACTCGGTAGCCCAGCCCGACCGCGGCGTCCAGCGCAGCGCGTGCGGCCGTTTCCGCATCAGCCAGAACGATGCTGCCATGCACGTTGTCGTGCCACTCGTCAGCCCGGCGTCGCTGTGACTCCAGCGCTTTCCGCACCGATTCCGGCAAGTCTTCAACGAGATCAGGCCGACGCATCACTGAATCGAAGGTTTCGTCAGTCTCAGGTGGATTCACGGTCGGCCCACTGGCAATATCCTGAAGCGGGCTATTCAACACATCGGAAACGATCAGGTTCACGACTGTGGCGGGAGCCGCAGCGGTGGCGAGCCGGCCGCCCTTGAGCTTACTGATGCGTCGACGAACCGCGTTGAGCTCGTTGATCGTGGCTCCGGCTCTGAGAAGGTGATCCGTCGTCTGTTGCAGATCATCAAGGGTGATTCCGTAGACCAGATCCTCGACCAGGGCAGATCCGCCGCCGGAAATGAGCATGAGCACCGTATCCTGCGGCCCGAGGTCCTCGACGAGCTCCCGGACTCGCCGCCCCGCGTCGAGACTGCGTTCTGTCGGCACCGGGTGATCAGATTCTATGATCTCGAGCACCGCGGGAGGTTCCGCAACTGGCGATTCGATCCCGGCCTTGGTCACGGCAATCGCAGAGGACACCCGAACGCCGAGGGCGTCGATTGCACCGGTCGCCATCGGCACTGATGCTTTTCCGAATGCCACCACGACAAGCTTGCCTTGCACAGGCAGCGACTCGGACATTCCCTCGATTGCGAGGTCGTTCTCGGACAGCGAGAGCGACTTTGCAACAAGTTCGCGCGGATCTAGCCGTTGCAGGACGGCTCTCAGAATCTCCCAGATGTCTTCGTGACCTGCTCGCTCCGTCATCGCAGACTTCCTGCCCGTTGTCAGCGAATATCTATTGTGTGGCCTGGTCGTCTGATCTTGTCAATTGGTCGAGAACGTCCTGAAGGTCCGGCGGCAACGGAGTCTCCAGTTCAAGTGGGCCACGCTCGCCGGGAAGTTCGAACTTGAGATATGCGGCGTGGAGAAACTGGCGCGGTACCGGAACGCTGAACCGCTTGCGTCCATAGGTGGCGTCTCCGACGACCGGATGGTCGATAAACGCCATATGAACGCGAATCTGGTGCGTACGGCCCGTTTCGATGTGAATGTCCACGAGCGTCGCATCCTCAAACCGGTGAACGACATCAAAGTGACTTACCGCCTGACGTCCGTCACGCACCACAGCCATCCGTTTGCGGTTGTTCGGATCCCGACTGATCGGCGCATCGACGGTTCCAGCATTCTCTTCGATTACTCCGTGAACAAGTGCCGTGTACCGCTTTACCACATGCCGTTCCTGCCATTGTTGCAGGAGAAACAGGCGAGACGCCTCATTCTTCGCTACGACGATCAGGCCGGAGGTGTCCTTATCCAGCCTGTGCACCACACCGAGACGCTCGCTGTTGAACTGAAGATCGGGCCGGATCGCTCGCAGTGCGTTAACGAGCGTCCCGCGCTCGTGACCCGGCGCAGGATGGGTAACGACACCTGGCGGCTTGTCGAACACCAGGAGATCGTCATCCTCGTAAATAATCGGGATCGGAAGGTAATCCGGCGGCAGATCCTCGGGCTCTTCAACCGGAGGAAGAAGCACTTCCACCTTGTCACCGAGACGCACCCGATGGGCAGGCTTAACCGGCTTGCCATTGATCAGCACATCACCGGATTTCATAAGTTGCTGCGCATACGAGCGACTGATGTCGTTCATCCGGTCGGATATCACCCGATCGAGCCGGACGCCGTCCTCGGACTCCACGACATCAACGACGATTCTCACTGAGTCTCGAGCGGTATTGCTCATGATCGCGATTCCTGCGCTGATTGTTCCGATGCGTCTGTCGCTTCCAGTACCGCGACCGGATCATCTTCCCGCCGTGATGCTGGGGACGAGAATGATCGTTCCGGATCAGACCAGTCCGGCAGGAGAAGAAGCACAACCGCGAGAATCGTCACCCCAACGGTGATCCCGGCATCAGCAATGTTCCAGACGGGGAAGATCGGGCCGTCGACGAAGTCAACGACATACCCGAGTCGAATGCGGTCGATCAGGTTGCCGATGGCGCCACCGAATTGCAGCCCGAACGCAACCGCGAGCAGCCGGCTGAAGAGAATCAGTTTCCAGAAGAGAAATGCCAGAAGCGCAACCACGCCGATTGACACGAAGATAAGGATCGTTGTGCTGTCCTGAAAGATTCCAAATGCCGCTCCGGTGTTTTCCACGTATCGGAAGTCCAGAAATCCGGGGATAACCGTTACGGTTGGAAGTCCGGCGTCCGGACCGAGTTCATCGGCCGCAATCACTTTGGTAATCTGGTCGGCGACTACAATAACTGACGTAACGGCCAGCAGGATTGCGACTGACGGAGACTTCCAGGAGTTCGTCACGAGACCGCAGCTCCGTCCTGATCCATGATTTCCTGGCATTCAACGCAATAGCGTGCAAACGGCAGTGCCTCGAGCCGTCCAAACGGAATCGAGTTACCGCACCGCTCACAGGCGCCGAAAGAATCGTCTTCCAGCTTGTTGAGCGCATGGACGATGTAGTCCTTCCGCTCGGCCAGCTGAGAACGAATCGTCAGCAAACGCTGCTGTTCAGTAAGCCGGTCGGAGTCGTCACCCGGATGGTTGTCTGCGCCTTCGGCCAGTTCGGAGGTCTCGCCGAAGTCGCGCACCTGTTCGTCCAACTGCTCCAGCTCGCGATCGGCTTCCTTCAGCTCGTCGCGAAGTTGGTCCGCTATTTGCTTCAATTCGTCGTCACGTGTTGTCATGCGGTCATCGCCTTCTCACGTTGCAGATCAACGCGCGGACCTGGTGGCCCGCGCGGCGTGCTATGAACACGCGTAATTCTAGCACGCAAGACTGTCGCCGCAGGTTGTGATTGGTCGCAGCCAGACACTAGAATCACGGTCGAACAGTCACGCGAACGGAGGTCAAGTGGAAACCAGACCAGTACGGATCGTCATCGCCGGAGGCGGGACTGGTGGACACGTGCAGCCTGCGATCGCCGTGGCTTCGATGCTGCGGCAGCACGCACAGGTGGAACTCGACTGGGTCGGTTCGTTCGACGGTGTCGAGCGTGACATTGCTGCCAGCCAGCAGATTCGTTTCCACAACATTCCCACTGGCAAGCTGCGACGCTACTTCTCGCTCTATACGATTCGAGATGCGTTCCGGATTCCCCTGGGTGTACTCCGGGCAAGACTGCATCTTCGCTCGATCAAGCCGGATGTCGTTTTCAGTACCGGGGGGTTCGTCAGCGTGCCCACGGTCGTTGCTGCATGGCTGGCAGGCATTCCCGTTATCACGCATGAGCAGACGGCAACCATCGGCCTCGCCAACAAGATCAACGCGCGACTCGCGGATCGAATTGCCCTCGCCTATCAGGAAACTGGTAAATTGATCGAACACGCGAGAGACCGGATCACGGTAACGGGAAATCCGGTTCGCAGCGAGCTGATCGACGGCGACCCCGGGCGGTCGCGCGAGGTGTTCAACCTGCCGGGAGCGCTTCCGATCGTATATGTCACCGGTGGATCCCTCGGAGCCCAGGCGATCAATCAGGCAATTCAGTCGATCATCCCGCAACTGCTGGAGCGAGCCGTGGTCATCCATCAGTGCGGCCCGGCGGCGGTAAACGGCGACCTCCCCCGACTCCAACGGACCCGGGCCGACCTGCCGGAACACCTGCAGCAACGTTATGTTATCCGGGAACGCATCGGAGAAGATCTGGCGGATATCTACGCCGCAGCGGACGTCGTAGTTGGTCGCAGTGGCGGCGGGACCGTCGCCGAGCTGGCGCTGCTCGGAAAGCCGTCTATTCTCATCCCGCTACCCGGAACGTCGAGTGACGAGCAGACGCGGAACGCACGAGTTCTTGCCGATGCCGGGGGAGCGATTCTGCTTCCGCAATCGGAGCTGTCGCCAGCACGGTTGCTTTCCGAAATCAATCGAGTTCTGGATGACTCCGACCAGCGAGCCAGCATGTCACTTTCAGCCAGCTCGGTTGCTCAACCGGATGCCGCCGATCTGCTGGCCCGCGAGATCCTTACCCTCGCCGGCCAACCATTACCGTGATCGGCTTGGAGCAGAGAGCCCCGCTTCGATCGCCTCTTGAGCGGTCGCAACGCGGTGCAGTTCGATATCCTGAAAGCGATCGCTCGGTCCACGAGTCGTAGTTGCGGGGATGATAGCCCGTTTGAACCCCATCTTCTGAGCTTCGTTCAGCCGACGATCGAGCTGACTCACACTCCTGAGTTCGCCGGAAAGCCCGACTTCGCCAATAAACACGGTATCTCGCTCAACCGGTCGTCCGGCATGGCTCGACCCGATCGCAGCGATCACGCCCAGATCCACCGCTGGCTCGGCTACTCGGAGTCCGCCGACGACATTGACGAAGATATCCTGCATACCCAGGTTGTAACCAACGCGTTGCTGCAGCACGGCAATCAGCATCTGGAGGCGGTTGAGATCAAACCCGGTCGCGGTGCGCCGCGGATTACCGTAGGACGTCGCTGTCGTCAGCGCCTGAACTTCGACCAGAATCGGACGGCTTCCCTCGAGTGGGACCGCCACCGCGGAGCCAGCCGCGTTTCCGGAGCGTTCCTGGAGAAATGCCTGAGACGGATTGACGACCTCGCGCATCCCGCCGTCGGTCATTTCGAAGACGCCGACCTCGTCGGTCGAGCCAAACCGGTTCTTGACCGCACGAAGCACGCGATACTGGTGATAGCGATCGCCTTCCAGATACAGCACGGCATCCACCATGTGTTCCAGCACGCGGGGTCCGGCGATGGTCCCTTCTTTTGTGACGTGCCCGACGATCATGACAGGAATGCCTGAACGTTTGGCGAATTGCATAAATCGGGACGTGCACTCCCGCACCTGTGCGACGCTTCCCGCCGCCGACTGCAGATCCGGGAGAAACACGGTTTGAATCGAGTCAATGACCACCAGACTCGGGGTCATCTGTTCAATCTGGGTCACAATCTGATTCATGTCCGTTTCGCCGAGCACCAGCAGGTCCTCGGGGACAACGTTCAGCCGTTCGGCCCGGAGCTTGATCTGCTGCGGCGATTCTTCAGCCGAAACATAGAGCACGGTGCCCTGCGTGGCACTATGCAGGGTTGACGCCTGCAGCAGCAGCGTCGACTTCCCGATTCCAGGATCACCACCGACCAGAACGAGAGAGCCAGGAACCAGCCCACCACCAAGAACACGGGAGAATTCGTCAATGCCAACCGGGATCCGGTGTCCACCGTCGCTCGAGACATCCGACAATCGCGTCGCCTGACCAGCCGCAGAGGGAGACCCGTGACGACGGGCGGTCGAAGGCCCAGCCGATTGCTCGACCGTTTCCACCATCGAGCCCCAGGTCCCACAGTCAGGGCAGCGCCCGTAGTAGCCCGGGCTCTCGTGGCCACATTGCTGGCAGACGTACTTCGTTCTCGCCTTCGGCATGTGTAAACCGCTCTCTGAGTGTGCAGAATGTCATCCACTATCCCGGCAACAGCCTATCAGAAACGAAAACACCCGCCGGAGTTGACCGGCGGGTGTCCATTCGATTCTTTCCGAGGTGTCCTGATCAGGACGAAACCGGCTGCAGCTTGTCCGCATCACTCGACTTCTTGTCGAGCTTCAGCAGATCATCCTCGACATCGATCGAGATGATATCTCCCGGCTGATAACGGTTCTCGAGCAGTCCCTCGGCCATCGGATCTTCGATCAGGTTCTGGATCAGTCGCCGCAATGGGCGAGCACCATACTGCCGGTCGTATCCACGTCGACCCAGGAAGTCCAGTGCATCGTTCGTGATCTCCATCTCCACTTCCTTTTCGTGGAGCTGTTCCCGAACGCGCTTGAGCTCAAGTTCCACGATCTCGCGGATCTCTTCAGTCGTCAGCGGGTGGAACACGATCACGCCATCGATCCGGTTGAGGAACTCTGGCCGGAAGGTGACCTTGAGCTGGTTGAGCACCTTCTCCTTCATGTTTTCGTATTCCATCTGCACCTTCTGGTCTTCGTCTTCCGCGATGGCGAACCCGAGTCCGCCTTCCTTCTGGATCATTTCCGCGCCGACGTTCGACGTCATGATCAGAATCGTGTTGCGGAAGTCGACCCGGCGTCCCTTGGCGTCGCTCAGACTGCCGTCCTCGAGGATTTGCAGCAACATATTGAACGCTTCAGGGTGCGCCTTCTCGATCTCGTCCAGCAGGATGACCGAGTAGCTCTTCCGGCGAACCGCTTCGGTCAACTGGCCGCCTTCTTCGTAGCCGACGTATCCCGGAGGCGCACCGACCAATCGAGCGACTGCATGGCGTTCCATGAACTCGCTCATGTCGATCTTGATCAGCGCATCCTCACTGCCGAACATGAACTCGGCGAGCGCCCGGGCAAGCAGTGTCTTACCAACACCGGTCGGCCCCAGGAAAATGAAGCTACCGATCGGCCGCATCGGGTCTTTGAGCCCGGCGCGAGCACGGCGGACAGCCTTGGACATCGTAGTAATCGCTTCGTGCTGACCGACAATTCGTTCATGCAGCGCATCTTCCATCTGAAGCAGTCGCTCGGACTCTTCAGTGGCCAGGCGCATCAGCGGGATTCCGGTCCACATCGAAACGACCTGAGCGATGTCTTCCTCGTTTACTTCCGGGACTTCGCTGCCTTGCTCTTCCTTCCAGTTCGCCTCGAGATCAGCGATCCGGCGCTGGAGCTGTCGCTCCCGATCTCGCAGGTCAGCGGCGAGTTCGAACTCCTGGCCAGAGACGGCCGAGTCGAGTTCGCGCTGCAGAGACTCCAGTCCCTTCATCGCTTCCTTGAGGCTCGGTGGCGAGGAAGATCGGTACATCCGGACGCGTGACGACGCCTCGTCAATCAGGTCGATCGCCTTGTCCGGCAGGAATCGGTCGGTCACATAGCGGGACGCAAGGTTCGCCGCTGATGAGAGTGATTCATCACTGATCTTCAGCTTATGGTGTTCTTCATAACGCTCGCGCAAACCCTCGAGGATCTTCACGGTATCCTCAACGGTCGGCTCATCAACCTGAACCGGCTGGAATCGCCGTTCAAGCGCGGCGTCGCGCTCGATGTACTTCCGGTACTCATCAAGCGTCGTTGCGCCAATCGTCTGCAGTTCACCGCGCGAGAGCGCTGGCTTCAGGATGTTTGCGGCATCAACTGCGCCTTCGGCGGCACCGGCCCCGACCAGCGTGTGAAGCTCGTCGATGAACAGAATACTGCCAGTCTCTTTGACCTCAGCCACGATCTTCTTGAGCCGTTCCTCGAACTCACCGCGATACTTCGTACCGGCGACGAGTGCGCCGATATCGAGTGCGATAACGCGCTTGTTCTGCAGCGGTTCCGGAACGTCCCCAGCGACGATCCGCTGGGCAAGGCCCTCGACGATCGCCGTCTTGCCGACACCTGGTTCACCGATGAGTGCCGGGTTGTTCTTGGTCCGGCGAGACAGGATCTGCATCACCCGCTCGATCTCATCGGCTCGGCCGATCACCGGATCGAGTTGATCCTGGTTGGCCGCTTCAGTCAGATCGAAGCCAAGCGCATCCATATATGGAGTCTTGGTCTGCTGACCCTTCTGCTGATAGCCACTACTCTGGCTAACGACCTGCATGACCTGCTGGCGGACCTTCTCCAGGCTCACACCGAGGCTCTCCAGCACGCCGGCGGCAATGCCTTCACCCTCGCGAACCAGACCAAGGAGCAGGTGCTCGGTTCCAATGTAGTGATGATTCAAACGGCGAGCCTCATCGACTGCCAGTTCGATCACTTTCTTTGCCCGCGGCGTCAATCCAATTTCGCCAACGATCATCGAATCGCCGCGACCGATAATGAATTCGACAGCGCTGCGCACCTTTGGCAGTTGAACGCCCATGTTCGCCAGCACTCGTGCGGCGACGCCATCACCCTCGCGTACAAGCCCGAGAAGCAGGTGCTCGGTACCGATGTAGTTGTGATTGAAGCGATGGGCTTCTTCCTGCGCCAGTGTCAGGACCTTGCGGGCGCGTTCTGTAAACTTCTCAAACTTGTCTGCCATGGTTATCTCCTCAGGCCGTCAGATTCGCTATCGACCTAATGCAATTCTGAGGCCATCCTGCCGCGTTCGCATTGCTGAGAAATAGCGAACCCCCAGATGGTCGATACCGGTGGGGGCCGCGCTCACCGCGACATACATACAGTTAATGTATATCACGGTTGTATTCTTGATGTGCAGAGAGCTGACAGGTCGAGTGACTAATTACTCACTCGCTCCGTGCCATCATCGGCCTGCGAGGCGTCGTCATCCGCGTCGCTTTCGTCCGCAGGCTCGGTTTCTTCTTCAGGCTCGGCTTCGACTTCTGCTGGTTCGGCATCCTCAGTTGCCTCGCCAGCGTCGTCCGCCTCAACGTCTGCATCGTCTGATTCCGCACCATCGGCATCGGCAGGCTCTGCTGACGCTTCAACCGGTTCGGCGTCGCTTGCTTCGCCTTCATCATCCGATTCTGGTGCGTCTTCTTCGCTCTCATCCGGCTCGATCTCGATTGCCAGAAGATCGTGCTTCAGCGTCACCGCATCGTCACCAAGGGCACCCGCCACTTCTTCGTCTGTTGCTTCAAGTGCCCGGCGGAGGCTCAGTCCCATCCTGCGGCGCTGCGGGTCGATCCGGATAATGCGAAGGAGCAACTCCTGCCCTTCGGCGACGACCTGCCGCGGATGACCGATCCGCTGCTCTGACAGCTCGGAAACGTGAATGAGACCCTCGATGCCATCTTCGATGCGAGCAAACGCACCAAAGTTGGCGAGCTGCGTTACCGTGCTCTTGACCAGCTGACCGACTTCGTACTTCGTAGCCACCTGGCTCCACGGCTCCGGCTGGGTCCGCTTGATACTCAGTGCAATCTTCTTTTCGTCGGCATTGATGCCCAGAACATAGACATCAACCTCTTCGCCGACGGTGAGCACCTCACTCGGATGCTTCACCCGACTCCATGACAGTTCTGAAAGGTGAACCAGTCCGTCAGCGCCTCCGACATCGACGAACGCGCCAAAGTCGCAAATGCTGGTAACGCGACCGCTGCGGGTCTCGCCTTCGGTCAGTTCCTCGATCAGGCGCTCCTTCATGGAGTCGCGCTTCTCCTGCACCGCCTGGCGCTCGGAGAGGATGAGCCGGTTGCGATGCCGGTTGATTTCAATAATCTTGAGCGGGAGGCTCGTTCCGATCAGGCGAGCCATATCGGCCTGCTTGGAGCCGTCGTCACCACCGCGGATCTCGGTTACCTGAGAGGCCGGGACAAAGCCGCGGACGCCATCCAGGTTCACCAGCAGACCACCCTTGTTGTAGTTGGTGACTTCGGCCATGATCGTGTCGGCCGCTTCATGCTGCTCCTGCAGCCGTCGCCAGCTCTTCTCCTGGCGAGCGCGGTCGATCGAGAGGACGGCCTGGCCTTCCTGATTCTCAGCCTGCACGACGAACACGAGAATGGTGTCACCGACCGAGATGGCGGCCTTCTCTTCATCGGTGAGGGTTGAGAACTCCCGGCTCGGGATAATTCCCTCAGACTTTGATCCGATGTCAACCAGGATCTCATCCCGGTCCACAAACATGACCTCACCTTCCATGACCTGCCCGTACGTCAGGGTCTTATAGTCATGAGCGGGATCATTGAGGAACTGCTCCATGAGCGAGGCGCCATCCTCTGGCGTTACCGCACTGTCGCCCATGTGTTGATCGATTCCAGACATACACCATCCTTGCGTCGTAAACATGCTATACCGAACGGCATTCACCGATCGGCATCGCTGAGGGAACGGCCTGACTCTTCGTTCTCCACGATTATAGTACGGCCCCGGAACGGGGCGCAAGGCGCTACAGGCCCTGCGATTACTCCGCCATCACCGTCGCACAGGCAACGACAGCGTTCGCAGCCCGGGCAATATCTTCCTGTTCAAACCATCCCATGTGTCCTACTCGGATGATCTGGTCGCTCAGGTCAGCTTGCCCGGCAGCAACATCAATATCATACCGCTCACGAACCGTTTCAACCAAGTCTTTTGCTCCAGCCCCACCCGGAACTTCGATCGCGGTCAACGTGCTGGATGCGTACGCCGTGTCGGCAAAGAGCTTGAAACCGGCATCCTCGAACGTCTGGCGCGTTCGTCGCCCGGCTTCATCATGCCGCTCAGTCCGGGCTGCCATTCCCTCATCCAGGATGAGACTGCAGGCAGCGTCCAGCGCGAAGTACAGAGTCAGCGGAGCCGTCGCCGGTGTATCGCCCTTTGCCACGCTGGAACTCCAGGCTTCGAAATCCAGGAACGACCGAGGAAAAGATGCCTGGCTCGTCGCCGCCATCGCCCGGTCGTTCGCGGAAACAATCGCCAGCCCTGGGGGGCTCATCCAGCCTTTCTGGGAACCGGAGAGCAGCACGTCGACTCCCCACAGGTCGGTGTCGATATGCACCGCGCCGGCAGAACTCACCGCGTCGACAATCAGAAGTGCTCCGTGGTCGCGAACGATCGGTCCAACTCGCTGCAACGGATTGGTAATGCCGGTCGACGTTTCATTGTGCGTGTAGAGGACAGCTTTCGCCTGTGGGTGTTCGGCAAGAGCGCGCCGCACCATGAGTTCATCGACCGCATGCCCCGGCTTCACCTTATAGGTTCGAACATTCAGCCCGTATGCGTCCGCAACGCCAGCAAACCGGGCCCCGAAGTCTCCACATACAAAGGAAATAACATGATCGCCGGGGGACAGTGTATTGACAATTGCGGCTTCCCAGCCGATGGAACCACTCCCCGGCATGACAAACACATTGGAATCGGTTCTGAGGATCTCTTGAATCTTCTGGACAAGGTTTTTGTGGATCTGCCTGAACTCATTGCCTCGGTGGGGAATCATCGGTCGCTGCATGGCCTGCATGACCTCGGGAGGTACAGGGGTAGGTCCCGGAATTCGCAGATTCTGCGGGTTCATGGCATCAAACTCCTTTTGAATTGGCAACGCAAAAGTCTATCTATCAAATCGAACAAAATAAGTGCTCACGCAGTTACTGCTGTCAACTTCCAGCACTGCAAAAGAAAACTGAGGCTCACGCCGCCTCATCGTCGGCGAGCCCGGATTCAGAAACCAGGTTCCATTCACCTCCTCCCAGCATGGAGAGTGACTGTGCCCGAATATCACCAGATCTTCACGTCCGGCATAGGCCGATTGCACAGCCGTTCGAGCACTCCCGCCACGTTCCAGATGTCCGTGCGTCAACAGGATCCTGCGATCTCCAGCGGCTACTCGGAGCCGAACCGGAAGCGATTCGAGGAGATCGACATCTTCGTTGTTTCCACTCACCGCGAGAACCGGGCCAAGAGTGTCAAACCATTCTCGAGTTTCCCGATCACAGAAATCACCCGTGTGCAAAATCAGATCGGCGCGCTCGATCGCCGTGAGTAATTCTCCCGGCAAGGCCGGACGACCCCGACGGACGTGTGTGTCGCCCGTCACCACAGCCGAGAACGGAAGAGATATGCTCCTGTGTTCTTCGGGCTCTCCCATTGACTAGCGACCTCCGAGAACCGTATCCAGCACGCCGTTAAGAACACCGAAGATCACGGCCGCGATTGCTGCACCGAGCACGGTTACTTCCACCCCTTCAAGAAACATACCCGGAATGTAGAACGCCGCTGCACTGAGGACGAGCGCGAACAATCCCAGAGTCAGGCAGGTCAGAGGCAACGTAATGACACGCAGAACCGGCAGAACGAACGAGTGCAGTGCGCCGAGGATCACCGCAAAAATTAGTAGCGTCTCATTCGAGTCGTAGTAGATCTCATCGGGAAGTAATTCACGGATGATAAGGACGGTGAGGATTGTCAGACCGATATGGGCCAGTATTCGAAACATCGTTAGCGAGCCCCAATTCCTTCCGCACAAACACCGAGGCTTGTCAACCGGAGATTAACTCTACCCCAACCTAGCGGGCCTTGCGGTCCGGCGAGGGATCGAAGTCACTCTCCTGAGGGTAGATTGGCCGAGCGATGGCGAGAATCAACCCGACCACGATCCAGAGCAGCGCTGCCATATGCGGGAACTGGATATTGAAGAAGTAATGATCGAAGACGCCGATCGTGATCGCCGCCGCAAGCCCCGTAAGCAGCGTCAACATCAGGTCACTGCCAACGCCGTCCGTGGATCGCCGCCACCAGATAAACCCGGCCACACCAGCCGCTCCGACCGCCAGAACGAACGCGATCAGTCCGAGAAATCCGGTCTGTTGCCCGATCGTCAGATAGATACTGGAGACACCGGTCTGCAGTTCGATGCTCGGAGCATCACCGAACCCGACACCGAAGAACGGATACTCGCGAATAATGGCGATTGCGTTCTGGTACTCCTGCAGACGGAGAACGGTTGCCGGATCCTGCAGCGTGAGCCCGAGCCAGAGACGCTCGATGAACGCCGCGCCTATTCCAAACACGATTAGACCGGATAGCCCGGCGAGGCCGACCGGAATCAGCCAGCGATACCGGAGCAACGCAATCAATCCGATACCTGCCGCCGCACCGAGCCAGGCGCCTCGTGAATAGGTCAGTAATAAAGCGATCCCTGTCAGAGGAACCACGAACAGGCACAGCGTCCGGTTTATTAATGGTTGGCGAGCAATCAACTGGACTGCCCCGATCACAAACACGATCGCGAGCATTCCCCCGACCGAGTTCGGGTCGACCGAAGTGCTGACAAGTCTCATCGCCCGCGACGGATCATCTTCGATGAACCTGACGATGCGCTCATCCGGGTATCCCAGGGGTATAAGTTGAGCCAGCATCCGTTCTGCGAATCCCGGACCCATCAACTGGAAAACAAGTCCGATCGTTGCCGAACCGGCCCCGCCGAGAAGCAGAACGTTCAGAAACCGGCGCTGGTCAGCAAGCGTTCTTATCGACGTCCAGACAACAAACACCAGGCCGATCGCCATCAGGAATTTCGCATAGTCATGGTAGGTCTGTGCCGTATACCCTCGTCCGACCCCGAGCAGAAATGCAAACAGTGTGACCGTGATCATCAACGCAATCAGCGCAGCAGGAAGCGAGGAGGGCAGAAGATGGTCGCGATAGAGCAGGATTCTGGCGATCCAGACGCCGAAGATCAGCAGTGAAATCGCCTCGAGCGCGGTGAGCGTGACTCCGACCCGAACGGGAATAA
>SLMJ01000397.1 GCA_007133615.1 Thermomicrobiaceae bacterium
AATCGTGTAACGTATCAGGAGTTGTTGCCCGAATCAGCCATTCGCTGCCGCTCGTTCCGGCGAACATGCAGCGCATGCAGGGTCAGTACGATCAGCGTTACGACGGTCAACGGGATAACGAACACGAGCATGATCTGGCTGAAGGCCGGCAAGACTTCGTGCTCCTGAGCGCGGAGAACCAAGTATGTTGTATAGGCGATGAAGTAGCCCACAAACACCCCACCTTCCCAGCGGGCAATCTCCGCTCCCGTGAAGAAGATCGGCAGGCAGGCGACGGCTACCGCGATCATCACCAGAAGGTCGAAATTCAGTGCTGAACTCGGCACGGGAATATCAACCGGCACGATAAAACCGGCCACCCCGAGTACCAGGAAAATGTTGAAGATGTTACTGCCCACGACGTTTCCAACGGCGAGATCTCGTTCTCCCTTGAAGGCAGCGAGCATGGAGGTCGCAATTTCCGGAAGCGACGTCCCGATTGCGACAACGGTCAGCCCGATGATCATTTGACTCACGCCGAGCGCCGTCGCGATCTCGACCGCGCCTCCCACCAGCCAGTCTGAGCCGAGGACGAGCAGCCCCAATCCGACGACAACGTAGCCAAGATTCCAGAGGACGGTTCGACGACCAGTTCGCTGGACCGTAACCGAATCATTCGGCAGGTCGACGGCTGCAGCCGCCCGGGATCCCCTCCGCGTGCCGATATACAACACCACAGCGGAATAGATGATCGCCCCGACAGCGAGAATCCCGCTCTCGAGTCGGCCAATCCGTCCATCCAGCGCCAGGACCAGCAGAAGGACAGATGCGCCGATCATGATCGGAACATCGAACCGGACGAGCTGACTCCGGACGATCAATGGCGCGACGAGCGCGGCCAATCCCAAAACCAGTAGAACATTCGCGATGTTGCTGCCGATGACATTGCCAAGTGCAAGATCGGTATCGCCAGCAAACCCGGCCTGCAGGGTAACGGCGACCTCCGGTGAACTGGTTCCGTAGGCTACAACGGTAAGGCCGACCACCAGCGGAGAAATGCCGAGCGCCAGGGAAAGCCGGGTCGCCCCGCGTACCAGGATCTCTGCTCCGCCAACGAGCAGAGCGAGTCCAGCGACCAGCAGAATGATCGTCAGAATGGACATCGAGTTGGTAGATACCTTCCCACGTGGCGGGACCATTGTGCACGCGGCACATTCTGTATTGTAAGCGCTGCCGATGCCAACCGGTTAGCCCGGCGTGGATAATTCCTGCAAACTGCTAAGATCAGGAAAGCGAACGTTGACCCAACACCGTTTTCACAGCTGAAGGAGCATCGGAATGGCGACAGTCGCGGGAGCGATTGAACAGTGGATCCAAGAAAACGTGGAGAACGCCGGAGCCAATGGCATCACGCTTGGTCTATCGGGAGGCATCGATTCCGCCGTCGTGGCGACGCTCGGGGCGCGTGCGCTGGGTCCGGATCGGGTGACCGGCGTTATCATGCCGGCGCACTCCCAGCAGGCGGATGTTGACGATGCCTGGCTGCTCGCTAAACACATTGGAATCTCGCCGCTGGAGATCGATCTCAGTGAACCGTTCGACACGATGGTCAGCAAACTACCACCTGGCAACGACATGGCAGTGGCCAACATCAAACCGCGTCTCCGGATGATCACCCTCTACCACATCGCCAACACCAACGGGTTGATGGTTGTCGGCACCGGAAACCGGACCGAGCTGATGGTCGGCTACTTCACGAAATACGGGGACGGCGGTGTCGACCTCCTGCCTCTCGGCTCGCTCTACAAGCACCAGGTCCGGGAACTTGCCCGTGGCATCGGGGTACCGGAGAGCATCGTCGGTCGTCCACCGAGCGCTGGTCTGTGGGCCGGTCAGACTGATGAAGACGAGATGGGCATCACCTACGAAGACCTCGACGCGATTCTGGATGC
Source organism: Thermomicrobiaceae bacterium (assembly GCA_007133615.1). Taxonomy (GTDB): domain Bacteria; phylum Chloroflexota; class Chloroflexia; order Thermomicrobiales; family Thermomicrobiaceae; genus SLMJ01. Next base: position 1,932 of record SLMJ01000397.1, read on the forward strand.
GATGGAACACGACGCCGATCTCACTGGCTTCGATCCTGCTACTGTCCAGCGTGTACAGAAGATGGTCGCGGGTTCGACTCACAAGCGCGCCATGCCGCCCGTCTTCGTTCCCGATCAACCGCTTGCAGCACTGGAGATGTCCTGATGCGTAAAGATGAATCGACCCACCGGTCAGCAGCCGGGATCGTGGCCGGCCTCGTCGCCGGTCTTGCATTTCTGATCGCGATGGCGTTTGACATCGCGCTGACTCGCTACAAATCGAACGACCTGCGTCTACTCTCGGGCATGGTTCCCGGCGGAAGACGCGTCTGGCCGATTCTGGGAACCGGGATGCACATGTTCAACGGCGCGCTGCTTGGCGCTGTCTACGCGCACATCGAGGATCGCTTCCCTGGCCCGGGCTGGCTCAAAGGAACGATCTTCGGCCTCGTGGAGAACATGGTCCTCTGGCCGATCATTACTGTGCTGGATCGGATCCATCCAGAGATCAAGCGGGGCACGCTACAGCCGTTCAACCGGTTCGTGCCGTTCATGCAGGAAATCTTCCGTCACATCGTCTACGGCGCGGTCCTGGGCTGGACCTACGAGCAATTGCGGAAGAAGTAAGGTAGGGCGCGGCAATGATTCACCGCGCCAATCTCTATACAATCCGCTCCCATGACTCGCCTTCGTCCCGGGTCTCGAAGACCTCGTTGTTCATCGTCGCAACGAATATACGGGCCGGATCCGCGGGATCCAACGCGATCGCGAAGGCATACCCACCGTCGGTAACCGGCATGTCTCCCTGATGCGATTCCCACGTCTGTCCCGCATCGCTGGAAACAGTCAGCCCGTGGGCTTCGGTGTAGGCGACGATTCGATCAGGATCAGCCGGATCAACGGTTACCGCAGCAACCTGTCCAAGTTCGTCGTTCAGCATTTCCCACGACTCGGCGCCATCGGTGGAAACCATCAGCCCGGATGTCGTCCCGGCGTAGACCGTTTCCGGGTCGCCACTATCCGCGGCCAGGCAGGCAACACCCCAGCAGAGTCCGGTCTCGCCGAGCGCGTCAGCCGGGAAACGCTCGAAGCTGTTCCCACGGTCTTCGCTCCGATACGTGTGTCCCATGAAGGCACCGTAGAACCGGTCAGGGTCCGCCGCGCTGACCGTCATCGAGTGGAAGTCAACAACTTCGTCTTCGACACCGGAAAAGGTCTGCTCCCAGGTCAGTCCTTCGTCGGTCGAGCGCATCACTCCGAGATTGCCTCCGCCCTGCGGATGACCACTGACGAATATCTCGGCGGGATCGTTGTGGTTCATTGAGAACCCCATGAGGTCCGCTCGCTTGTCACCCACCTGGTGGAGTTGATCATCTTCCAGGGCGAACAGCCCGAAATGTGAAGCAAGGTACAGCCGCTCGTTGTCCGGATCCCAGCCGATTCCGTGGAGGTGGTTCGGACTGAATTCGTGCTCCAGCGAATCCACAGGTTCGAATGCCGCCTGCGTTTCGCCTCCGGTGAAGAATACGACGGCCGCGGCAACCAGGATGATCGCCGCGACACCCCCGATTATCGAGATCACAGTTCCGGAGAAAACCGGCTGCTTGCGGGTCGGATTCGGTTGATTCGTGCGTCGTCGTGTCGAATTCGCCATGAACTTCCGAGCTCCCAATCGTTATTCCGACGTGCTCTGTCCCACGTGCGGGCAATCTCCATGCTGCCCCACCATCATGTTGTGTATTTGACCATGGATCTGCCCCATCATTCCGCGATGCATGTGTGAACCGTTATGTCGATTGTTCGTGCGTCCATCTTCGTCTGCGCAATGCTGCCTCTGCTGCATATGTTGCTCACCGCGGTGTCGTTCATGATTTCCGTGATCGCGGTGAAGGCCATGATCACCATGGTGACCATGATTCATCGCAACCATCGAATCGAACCAGGACATCGCCTGCGCTGCAGGTGAGGTCCCGAGCGATGCCACCAGAAGCCCTGAAACAACGACCAGGGTGGCAACAGCCAGAAGAATCGTGCGTCGCATGGCGTGCTCCTTTCTCCGAGCCACCACCGTACGACTCAAATGTACCCCTCCAGGGTATCTTGTGCACTATCCATTCAGGTAGGTTCTTGTCGGGAACACTACAGCCCGGCGGGTGTCTCAAGGTGGCCCAGCATGCCGGCAAGTCGAGCGATGTCTTCATCGGCATGACCGGCTTGGCTCAATGGTGCAACAACATCTAGTTCAAGATCCGGAACGTAGCTGACGAGCAGCGTTGCGATGCCGTCGACCTGAAGCTGCCCGACCGATGCCGGAATCAGCGCCGTCTGGCCGCTTGCAAGATCAATCGACACGTCGTTCGCGCTGAGTCGGGCAGCACCACCGATGGCGCTGATCAGGCGGAACGAGCTTCCATCGAGAGAAACATCCACCGGCACGCGCTGGAAGTCCCAGCGCTCGAGCGCGAAGAACCGGCATGCCGCGAGCATCCAGCGTTGCTGGTCAATTTGCAGCGGGGCGACTCGATCGGCCCGGAGTTCGGGCTTGACGACTTCGAGCGACTCACGCACGTGAAGCTCACGCGGATTGCCTTCGTCGTCGGTACGGCCCCAGTCGTACATCCGGAAGGTGACATCGCTGGCTTCCTGGATCTCGTAGAGGAGGATACCTGCGCCGATTGCGTGCGTCGTTCCGGCGGGAATGAGCAACGTATCACCGGAGGAAACCGACTGCTCGACAACGAGTTCCCCCAGACTGACCTCCTCAATCGCCTGAGAAATGTCCGCCCTCGAGAGCCCGGGTTTGAGTCCGGTGATCAGGGTTGCCCCTGGTTCGGCGTGAATAATGTGCCATGCTTCCGTCTTGCCTCGTTTCCCGAGTGGCACCGCCTCTTCATCGTTCGGATGAACCTGCACCGAAAGGACGTCCGAGGCATCAATGAATTTCGCCAGGAGGGGGAAGTCCGCGAAATCGCCGCTCGCGACCATACCGAGCGGACCAAGCAGCGCTGCTGCATCAGCCTGCAGCAGATCATCAATCGAGCTGCCGGCTGCCGGGCCGTTGACGATGTGCGAAGCACCGTCGCTCTCCAGTGATTCGCCAAACCGTTCGTCTGTCGGGAGTTGCTTACCGAGCACGGACTCCAGCCGGCGGCCGCCCCAGATTTTGGGATCAAATCGGGGAGCAAGCAGCATCGGATAGGCGTGTTTCGTCATCGCATCAGGGTCCGGTCTCTGGATTCAATGCCGCGAGGCTTCCGAGTGTGACGAGTCGAGCCGGTGGACGAGCGGTCATCGGTTCGAGCGAATTCGCCGGCGTTCCGGTTTGCGCCTCGATCATCAAGCCCACCGCACGCAGGCAGAAAATCCCCTGGCAGACTCCCATTCCGGCGCGCGTTCGCCGTTTAACATCGTTGAGCGTGACATTGCCCTCACGGATTGCCTCGGCTACGTCGGCCCGTGAGATCTCCTCACACCGGCAGATGTAATCTCGAACCCGCTCGGTCGCGTCCATGGTGTCAGTCCTCTCGTCGGCCGTGTCGCGCTCCATCACACACCGGTTCCGATCGTCCAAAGGTTCGCAATCGCATTTTTGCGCCGGTCGCTCGAGATCTCCTCCAACGTCTTTCGCGCCGCGTCAAGACTGGTCGCACTGGCGCCAGCTGCGGAAAGGCCGGCCAGACGTCCCTCGGCGATGACTTCACCCAGCGATCCGATACCGGCAGCGTCCCCGGCAATGAAAACGCCGGGTTCAGATGTTCGACCGGATTCGTCTCGATGCACCGTGAAGCCGCCGAGATCTGAAACGAACGCGCTCTTCGCCTGAGCGTGCAATGCGAGTTCTGCATCAGGCTGCCGGCCAAGGGCAATCGCCAGCGCATCAGCCTCGTAAACGTCCGCACCAATCTCGACGTGCGTCAGCCGGTTGGTTCCGGAGGCCCTGATGTCATCCGGATTCGCAGAGCGAGCAATTACGTCAACCCCGGCCCGCTCGAGGTCACCCTGCAGTTCGTCCGCTTCTTCTCCATCACCGAGTATGACCCATGTGCGACCGGGAAGGACGCGATGGACATGCATGAAGGTCTGGGCGGCGCGGGCGGTCATGACGCCTGGCAGCGTCCAGCCAGGAAACGGTAGCGCGATGTCAGTTGATCCAGTCGCCAGGATCACGGAATCGGGTTTGATCTCGTCCGCTTCGGAGTCGTTTGAGATGCCAATCACGTTGTCGTCGAACAAGCCCCAGGCAACGGTCCCCGTGAGAATCGTCAGGTTATCGAACTGGCTCAACCTGCCGGCAAGCGCGTCAGCTACGACGAGCCCTGGACCAGGTTCGACATCCAATCCGCCGGTATCCTTCAACGTCAGTCCGATCCGCCAGCGCAGTTGACCGCCGATGTTCGCGTGCTCATCAATCAGAATGGTGCTGGCGCCGATTTCTGCGGATGCGATTGCGGCGGCAATTCCGGCTGGCCCTCCGCCGACTACAGCAACATCGACCTGCCTCATGGCTGGCCGTCCAGCCAGGTACCGAGGCCGTGCTGGGTCTCGATGCGCATTCCGTCATAGACCGGGGTAACGCAGGTTCGAACATTGAGGACAGCGTCTACCGTCATGAGACAGTCACTGCATCGGCCAACCCCGCAGAATACCCCGCGAGACTCGCCGGATTCCGGCATCGCCCGGCAGATGTCAATTCCGTTGGCCATCAATGCGGCAGCGATCGGCTCACCGCTCCGGGCCTGCAGTTGCTGCCCGTCGACCGTTATGTTGACCATATCGGCCGTTTCGAGTTCTCCCAGTAAGGGGTGTTCATGTATTCGCCGGCTTTGATCCGGTTCAGAGTGACGGGAATCCGACATCGCTTTCCCCCGGTTACGCACATGCATCGAATAATGCAGGCGAATTGTCGCAGCACCCTATGTCTCCGTCAACGGCGTGAATTCTTCCCGGGTGATTTGACGCAATTCCAGCAATTGGTATTAGAATGGAAGAGGTCGACGAGCTAGCCTACATTGATCAGTGACGGGACATCATTCGTGCAGGGTTCCAGCGAGCAGTCAGTTCTGAACCGCAGTGCCAGCCGGCGCTCATTTCTTCGAGGCATCACGCTCGCCGCCGTGGCATTGCCAGTCGGGAGTGGTCTACTGGCTGCATGTGTTGATTCCGCCAGTCCGGGGAGCGCACCGCCACCAGCCGATCCCACTGCTACCCCGCACGATGAAACGTCTGATGCCACCCCGGAATCAACGCCCGAACCTGACGATGAGTACGCCGAGGCAAGCTACGGCGGGAGCCTTCGGGTTGCCCTGATTGATGAACCTCCCACCTTCGATATACATCAGACAACCACCTCGACCACGGCATTCGTCAGTTGGCATATCTTCGAGGCCCTGTTTACCTGGGATTCGGAATTGCACGTTATCCCGGAATTGCCTGAGGAATACACCGTCAGTCACGACGGCCTGGTTCACCGGTTCGAGCTGCGGGAGGACGTGCAGTTTCACGACGGCGCTCCACTCACCTCCCAGGATGTCGTGGCCTCGATCAAACGCTGGGGGCGAATCGTCGGGCTGGGACAGAGCCTGATGGAGTCGATCGACGAGTTCGTCATCGAAGATGAGCGAACGTTTGAGATTCACTTGACCGAACCGTTCGGCACGCTTCCCATCGCACTTGCCCGTCAGAATCAGGGTTGCGCGATCTACCCGGAATGGGCAATCGAAGAAGCCGGTGACGAGGATCTGCGAAGTCTCGTGGGCACCGGACCGTACCGGTTTGTCGAGTATCAGCCGGACGAGCACATCCTGCTTGAACGTTTTGAGGTCTATATCCCGGCTCCTGGAGAGGTCGACGGCTACGGCGGAACCAAGCACCGGTTCCTCGATCAATTGATCTTCATCGCCGTCTCAGATGAGGCAGCGCGCATCTCCGGGCTCCGCGCTGGAGATTATGACTATCTGGAGAGTATCGGTCCGGATCAGGCTGAGGCTATCGAGGATGATCCGGGCATTGTGATCGAGCTCAGCGACGCCTGCTGTTACCCCAATCTCGTCATCAACCAGCGTTCTGAGCTCATGAGCGATCTGCACATTCGACGAGCGGTCCAGCTCTCGCTGGCCCATCAGCCAATCATGCAGGCGGGATACGGTGACGGATTCTACCGGCTCGATCCGAGCCTTCTGATGCAGGAAACCCCGTGGCACACGCTGGCCGGTTCCGAGTACTACGACGTCCGGGATATCGACCGCGCCGCACGACTGTTGCAGGAAGCCGAGTACGATGGAACCCCGCTGCGCTTCATGGTCACTCAGGCCTACAGGGATCTCTACAACGCGTCCGTGATGATCGCCCAGCAACTCGAAGACGCTGGATTTGCGGTCGAAATGCAGCAATTCGACTGGGCCTCGCTGTCCGAGCGCCGCAATGACCCAGACATCTGGGATCTCTATCTCACGCTTGCAACATTCCGGCCCGACCCGATCATGCGCAATCTGACCTGCGAGGCTCCCGGCTGGTGGTGCGACGAAGAGAAGGATGAGTTGCTTCGCCAGGTTCAGATGGAGTCCGACTTCGATCAGCGCTTGGCCATCTGGGAAGAAGTCCAGCAGAAGTTCTACGAGCAGGTTCCGCGCATCAAAATCGGTGATACTTACCCGGTGCTCGCCAGATCAATTCGAATTCAGAACTTTCCGGAGACGACCCAGTTGCAGCCGGCCTTCTGGAACACCTGGGTCGACGACGAATCCTGATCCGTTCTGGCAGGTCCCGGAACGATTTCACGGCGTCATGATTCGCTAACTGGTCACGAGTCACCCCTGGATATCTGTCCGGGCATGCCTTGCGACTTGCGCAATCAGGTGTTAGGTTAGCCCGTCATACCAATTCTTCGGGATGGCAGTTTTGTCCGGACCATCGTGACCTGGCTATAGAAGCTCAAACCATCCCATCAACGTGAGGAGAACACGCATGTTCGACCGACTGACGGATCTCACCCGCACAATCGGGGCGCTGCAGACCCGCGAGATGACCAGGCGGCGGATGCTCAGGAGCTCCGCCCTTGTCGGGATGGGCGCTGCCCTGCTGGCTGCTTGCGAAACCGATGACGATGTCGATGACGTTGATGACGATTCGGAACCGGTCGAGGAGACCGATGACGAAGAGCCGGAAGATGTTGACGATGATGTTGATGACGAAGAACCAGTAGACGAACCGGATGATGACGCTGACGATGATGTAGATGATGAAGATCGCTATGGCGGGCAGATCGAAGTCGCCTTGATCGGCGAGCCGCCGTCAATGGATCATCCGCAGACCTCGGCGACCGTCGCGACGCTCGTCGTCGGCCACTTCTACGAATACCTGTTCACCTGGGACGAAGACTTCGAAGCCATACCGGAACTCGTTGACACCTGGGAGATCGAGGACGACGGCCTGCTCAACGTCGTCCATCTGCGCGAAGGAGTCCCGTTCCACAACGGCGACGAGATGACTGCTGACGACGTCTACGCATCAATCGACCGCTGGGCGAACGATGTGGGCGTCGGCTTCGGCGAAGAATTGATGAACGCCACCGAGGAAATGCGCGTGGTTGATGACTACACGCTCGAGTTCGAGATGTCCGAGCCATTTGGGACCTTCCCGGTCGTTCTGGGGCGACAGGCCAACGGCTGCGCGATTTATCCACAGGAGATTGCTGAGGAAGCCGGCGAGGAGCCGGTGTCCGAGTACATTGGAACGGGCCCGTATCGATTCGTCGAATGGGAATCTGACCAGCACATTCTGGTCGAACGCTTTGACGATTATGCCGCCCGAGACGAACCACAATCCGGGTACGGCGGCGGCAAGATCGCCTATGCCGATACCATTCGCTTCATTCCAGTGCCAGACGAGGCGGCACGTGTCGCTGGTCTTCAGGCAGGTGACTACGATTACCTGGAAGACATAAGCGCGGACCACTTTGAGAGCATTGAGGATGATCCCAACGTCGTAGCCGAGATTGCATCTCCGGCGAGCAATGATCTGATTGCCTTCAACATGGTCGAAGGCATCATGTCGGATATCAACATGCGGCGTGCGGTGCAGGCGACCGTAAATCACGAAGAGATCCTGATCGCCGCTCACGGCGAGGGCAATTTCCGAATGAACCCGGGCCACAGTATGGAAGAGACGATCTGGTACAACGAAGCCGGAGCGGATCTCTACGATATGCGAGATCCCGATCTCGCCCAGGAGTATCTCGAGGAAGCCGGATACGACGGTGAAGCGGTCCGGATTCTCTGCACGCAGGAGTACTCGAACAACTACAACACCGCCGTTGTGCTCGAGCAGCAGCTGGACGACATCGGCGTGAATGTGGAGCTTGAAGTCTACGACTGGTCGACGATGCTCGATCGACGAAACGATCTGGAAGCCTGGGACGTGGTCATTACCGGTTTCACCTTCACAGTCGACCCCACTCAGCTTCCAATCATGCAGTGCGAATGGGGTGGTCACTGGTGCACCGACGAAAAGGTCGAGCTCGCTGATCGCTTGTTCGCTGAAGTCGAGATTGAAGACCGGATCGAAGTCTGGGAAGAAATCCAGGCACTGATCTACGAGGATGTTGCGCTCATCAAGACGGGCGAGGGATACAACCTCCTGGCCTACTCTCCACGATTGCAGAATCTAAGGAACGTCATGATCGGCGCGGCATTCTGGAACGTCTGGATCGAAGAGTAACAGGAAACACATAGCGTTCGATTCCCTGGGGAGCCTTACAGGCTCCCTTTTTGCTGAGCGAGGCCCGATGACCGGGCTGTGAGCACGCCATCCCCTTTGCCGAATCGGACCTTGTGTTTGCTCAAATTCTGCGCACGCGCTGGTTTCGCCCACCACTTCAACCAGCCGTGCCCCGAACGCGCGTCGCTTCTACGATCCTTGCGTCAACGACAAGTCGGTGGTAAGTTTTGCGCGTAACCCTATAAAGATCGGCAATACGGGCCCGTACATCGTGTGTGGGTCGTCAGTGTTTGCCACCGGTCTACATACGTGAGGAGGACTATCGTGTCTGATCGGTTGACGGATCTCGGCAGGATCATCGGGTCATTGCAGTCCCGTGCGATGACCCGGCGACAGATGCTGAAGAGTTCTGCAGTTGTCGGTATGGGGGCGGCCCTTCTGGCAGCCTGTGAGACCGATGATGATGTCGACGACGCAGTAGAGGAACCGGACGACGATCCGGATCCTGTCGACGAACCGGATGACGATGAAGAAGAGCCGGAAGTCGACGATGATCCCGACGACGATGTTGTCGACGACGAGGATGATGACGAACCAGTCGACGAACCGGACGACGATGAACCGGACGATGACGAAGTCGACGACGATGACCGCTACGGCGGACAGATCGAGGTCGCGCTGATCGGCGAGCCGCCCTCGATGGATCACACCCAGACGTCCGCGACGGTGACCACGCTGGTCGTCACCCACATATATGAGTATCTGTTCACGTGGGACGAGGAGTTCGAGGCGATTCCCGAGCTCATCGATACCTGGGAAATCGAGGATGATGGACTGCTGAACGTCGTTCACCTGCGTGAGGGCGTGATGTTCCACAACGGTGACGAACTCACCGCGGAAGACGTGTACGCATCGATCGACCGCTGGGCCAACGAGGTCGAAGTCGGCTTCGGTACCGAGCTCATGGGAGCAACCGAAGAGATGCGGATCGTTGATGACTACACGCTTGAATTCGAGATGACCGAACCATTCGGCACGTTCCCCGTTGTGCTCGGTCGTCAGAACAACGGCTGCGCCATCTACCCGGCCGAGGTGGCCGAGGCCGCCGGCGCCAATGCGATTGAGGATTACATCGGCACGGGTCCGTATCAGTTCGTTGAATGGGAATCCGACCAGCACATCCTGGTCGAACGCTTCGATGACTACGCTTCCCGCGACGAAGAACCGAACGGTTATGGCGGAGGCAAAACCGCCTATGCCGATACCGTCCGCTTCGTTCCCGTCCCGGACGAAGCCGCCCGCGTTGCAGGTCTGCAGGCCGGTGATTACGACTACCTGGAAGACATCAGCGCGGACAACTTCGAGACCATCGAAGGCGTCGAAGGTGTGGTCGCCGAAATCGGCCCACCAACCGGAAACGATCAGATCGTCTTCAATATGGTCGAGGGCATCTCAACCGATATCAACTTCCGCCGTGCCGTTCAGGCGGCAATCAACCACGAAGAAATCCTGCTTGCGGCTTACGGTGAGGACAACTACCGGCTCGGCCCGGGTCACAGCCCGGAAGAAACGATCTGGTACAACGATGCCGGCGCAGATCTCTACGACATGCGAGATCCGGATCTGGCCGAGGAATATCTCGAAGACTCAGAGTACGACGGCGAAGTCGTCCGGCTCCTCTGCACTCAGGAGTACTCCGACAACTACAACACCGCAGTTATTCTGCAGCAGCAACTCAGCGATGTCGGAATCAATGTCGAACTGGAAGTCTTCGACTGGGCGACAATGCTGGAAACCCGTGACGACCTTGAAGCCTGGGACATGGTAATCACCGGCTTCACGTTCCGGGTGGATCCGACCCAGCTGCCGTTCATGCGCTGTGAGTGGGGCGGCCACTGGTGCTCGGACGAAAAGGTAGAACTTGTCAATCGGCTCTTCTCCGAGGTCGAACTCGAGGACCGGCTCGATGTCTGGGAGGAACTTCAGCAACTCATCTACGATGAGGTGCCGATGATCAAGACCGGTGAAGGTCTAAACCTGCTGGCGTACTCCGAGCGACTCCAGAATCTGGAGAACGTTATGCTGGCGCCGGCGTTCTGGAACACCTGGCTGGACGACTAGGAGAAGTCGCCGCCCGGGACCCAGTTTCGAACCCGAACCGGGGAAGCAGGATCTGCCTCCCCGGTTGGTTCCTGCCCACAACATGATGTAAGCTGACGAGATAGCGCCGGTTGCGGCGCTATTTTTGCGTGTTCTGGTTGTTTGCGTGATTGCATTCATGCTACGTTTCCGTTTCTGTCATACATCCATCCTTTCACCTGTGCACCTATGAGCTAGTATCACATTCGCAAAATATTCCACAGGTTTGTGATAGAGTTGGGCCATTGTTATCAGAAGGCGGTGTACGCCGGTCCAGGATGAATGCACAATCGCGTCGCTGACACGGTTGCGTATTCGAACACCTGAAAATGTGTTTGGCCGGAGTGCTCTGCGGGTGTATAAGGAGTGTTCATGGGACTCAGGGACCAACGTCTGGCTGATATGCTCCAGACCATCAGCGCGAACACAATGTCGCGTCGACAGGTACTGAAGCGTATGGCCGCCGCCGGACTGGCGCTTCCGACTGTCTCCGCGCTGCTGGCAGCGTGCGAGGAAGACGACGACACCGACGATGTGGCCGAACCGGACGACGATCCGGATCCTGTCGACGAACCCGATGATGACGAACCGGACGTCGACGATGATACGGATGATGATGAGCCCGTCGATGAACCAGACGATGACGAGCCAGAAGAAGACGATGCCGCGGTCGACGACGATGATCGCTACGGCGGTCAGATCGAGGTTGCGCTGATCGGCGAACCACCCTCGATGGACCACACGCAGACGTCTGCGACGGTGACGACACTCGTGGTTACCCACATTTACGAGTATCTGTTCACATGGGACGAAGACTTCGAAGCAATCCCGGAACTGGTTGATTCCTGGGAAATTGAAGACGACGGCCTGCTGAACGTTGTTCACCTTCGCGAAGGCGTCATGTTCCATAACGGGGACGAATTGACGGCCGAGGACGTCTACGCATCGATCAATCGATGGGCCAACGAGGTCGAAGTCGGCTTCGGTGTTGAGCTCATGGGCGCGACTGAAGAGATGCGTGTGGTCGACGACTACACCCTTGAGTTCGAGATGACCGAGCCATTTGGCACCTTCACCGTGGTGCTCGGCCGCCAGAACAACGGCTGCGCCATCTATCCGGCCGAGGTCGCTGAAGCCGCAGGCGCCGACGCGATTGATGAGTACATCGGCACCGGCCCATATCAGTTCGTCGAGTGGGAATCCGATCAGCACATCATTGTCGAGCGATTCGACGACTACGTCTCCCGGGACGAAGAGCCGAACGGCTATGGTGGCGGCAAGACCGCGTATGCCGATGCGGTTCGATTTGTTCCCGTTCCGGACGAAGCCGCTCGCGTTGCCGGGCTCCAGGCCGGCGACTATGACTATCTCGAAGACATCGGACCGGACAACTTCGAGACGGTTGAAGGCACCGACGGTGTTGTTGCCGAGGTCGGCCCGCCAACCGGTAACGACCAGCTGGTCATGAACATGGCCGAAGGCATCATGACCGATATCAACATGCGTCGGGCTGTTCAGGCGGCACTCAACCATGAAGAGATCATGATGGGTGCGTTCGGTGAAGATAACTACCGTGTCGGCCCGGCGCACAGTCCAGAAGAGACAATCTGGTACAACGAAGCCGGCGAAGATCGCTTCGACATGCGGGACCCGGATCTGGCCCAGGAATACCTGGAAGAAGCCGGCTATGACGGTGAAACGCTGCGGCTGCTCACGACCCAGGAATATGCCAACTACTACAATGAAGCAATCATTATTCAGCAGCAACTCGAGGATGTCGGCATCACTGTCGAGCCGCAGGTCTTCGACTGGGCGACGATGCTGGAGACCCGCGATGACCTCTCTGCGTGGGATATGGTCACAACCGGTTTCACCTTCCGGGTCGACCCGACGCAGCTTCCATTCATGCGCTGCGAGTGGGGTGGTAACTGGTGCTCGGACGAAAAGGTGGAGCTGGTCAACCAGCTGTTCTCCGAAGTTGAGCTGGATGATCGACTCGATGTCTGGGAAGAGCTTCAGGAACTGATGTATGAAGAAATTCCGATGATCAAGCTCGGCGAAGGACTCGATCTGCTCGCCTATTCCGAGCGGCTTCAGAATCTGGAAAACGTCATGCTTGCTCCGGCCTTCTGGAATACCTGGCTGGAAGACTAGCCCAGACTGAAACACCGTGCAGGTGAAACGAAGCCCGGGGAAGTGGTTCGCCACTTCCCCGGCTTGTCTTTAAGTGGCATTGACAGGTAGGCTCGATGCAACGTGCGGTCGTGCCCCGACCCCTGCGCGAGACGCGTCTACCCCAGCCAGTTATTCCTGATTGTATACATGCAAAATCCCCTGTATGCCTGAAGCAGCATAATATTTAGAATAGCTGTATTTCCCTGCTCTTCACCAAAATTCCTTGCCCAATGTATGCGAATTCCTGTGATAGAGTTGTCGATGGCCCTGCCCGACCGCGGCAGGAGTCACCTTGTCAGCAAGCCGGGGAATGCACACCGGGCGCCAGATTCCCTGCTTGCCGCACCCGCCACACGGAGACCGGAACGCTGAACCGGTCAGACAAAGGAGTTTGGATGAAACTCAGGGACCCACGATTGACCGAGATGTTCGAGACACTGAGCGCCAACGCAATGTCGCGGCGCCAGGTGATCAAGCGAATGGCTGCGGCCGGGCTTGCCCTGCCCACCGTTTCTGCACTTCTCGCCGCCTGTGAAGAAGACGACGATGACGATCCTGTCGACGACGATGCGCCCGCGGTCGACACGGACGACGACGACACGGCCGTCGATACGGACGATGAAGAGCCCGTCGACGACGACGATGTTGATGAGGTCGACGACGAAGCCGACGACGTCGACGAGGATGATCGCTACGGCGGGACGCTGAACCTGGCAACAATCGGCGAACCTCCGACGCTCGACATACACACCACGACGGCAACGACCACGTCGATTAACTCCTGGCAGATGTTCGAGACGCTCTTCACCTGGGATGAGGATCTCGAGATCATGATGGACCTCGCCGAGGGCCACGAAGTCAGCGACGACGGCATGACCAACACCGTCACACTCCGCGAAGGAGTCAACTTCCACAACGGTGACGTGATGACTGCCGAAGACGTCATCGCCTCAATCGAACGCTGGGCTGACATCAGCGGTCTCGGTGGCGATCTCATGGAAGCCGTCGACGAGGTCGAAATCGTCGATGACCACACCATCGAATTCCACATGAGCTCAACGCTCGGTACATTCACCACCATGCTCGCCCGGCAGAACCAGGGCTGCGCGATCTATCCGGCCTCCGTTGTGGAGGGCGCGGGCGAAGACGCGCTGGACGAGTATGTCGGTACCGGCCCGTTCAAGTTCGTCGAGTGGCTGTCCGACCAGCACATTCACTACGAGCGCTTTGAGGACTACACCCCGCGTGATGATGAGCCAAGCGGCTACGGCGGCCGCAAGACGGCCTACCTGGACGAGATGTTCTTCATCCCGGTGCCAGACGAAGCCGCACGGGTTGCTGGCCTGCAGGCTGGCGATTACCAGTACCTGGAAAGCATCAACCCGGACAACTTCGAAACCCTCGAAGATGATGATGGTGTTCACGCGGAGCTGCTGGCGCCCACGTCCTGGGGAACGCTGGTTGTCAACCATGCCGAAGGTATCATGAGTGACATCACCATGCGCCAGGCAGTGCAGGCCGCGCTGGAGCATGAAGAGCTGGCGACTGCTGGCTACGGTGCAGACTTCTTTCGCCTTGATGCCAGCGTGATGTTCGAGGAAACTGCCTGGCATACCCAGGTTGCCGAGGAATACTACAGCCCAGACGACCCGGACCGCGCCATGGAACTGGCCGAAGAGGCTGGCTACGACGGCGAGCCGATCCGCATCCTGGCAACGCAGGAGTACGCCTATATGTACAACTTCGCCATCCAGGCGGAGCAGCAGTTGCAGGATGCCGGCTTCAATACTGAGCTTGATGTTGTTGACTGGGCGACGCTGACTGACCGACGGAACAATCCGGGCGACTGGGATCTTTTCACGACCGGAATCACCTTCCGGATTGACCCGGTCATGTTCCCGTTCATGATGGGAACATCCTGGCCAGGATGGTGGGATAGCGACCGCAAGGT
>SLMJ01000030.1 GCA_007133615.1 Thermomicrobiaceae bacterium
CAAACCCGATTGCCAGCAGGACCAGATCTACCGGCATTTCGAAGTCTGTTCCCGGCTTCTCCGCCAGTTTTGGGCGGCCGTCCCCGGTCGGAATGAGCTCGTACCGGGCGCCATGCAGCGTGGTGACGGTTCCGTTACTCCCGGAGAATGATCGGGTCGCCACCGCGAACTCCCGCGAACCACCCTCTTCGTGCGCTGGAGAATACTGGAAGATCTCCGGCGGCTCGGGCCACGGGTTTTCCTGCGCGCGATGCTCCGGCGGTTGCGGCCAGCGCTGGAACTGCACGACATCGGCAGCTCCCTGCCGGATCGCGGTTCCGAAGCAGTCGGCTCCGGTGTCTCCTCCGCCGATGATCACCACCCGCTTGCCTCGAGCGTCGATACGCTCCTCGTCGGGCACATGACCACCCGCCAGGATTCGATTCTGCTGTTCCAGGTAATCCATCGCGAAGTGGATGCCCTTCAGTTCGCGCCCGGGGACCGGCAGATCCCGGTGCTTCAGCGCACCGATCGTCAACACGGTGGCGTCAAACTCGCCGGTCAGCTCCGACGCGGGGACAGCTCCCCCGACGTCAGCACCGGTGACGAATTCGATCCCTTCCTGTTCAAGGAGATCGAGCCGTCGATCGAGCAGCGCCTTGTCCATTTTGAAATCGGGAATCCCGTAGCGCATCAGTCCGCCGATGCGGTCCGACTTCTCGAATACGGTCACCGAGTGGCCGGCCCGGTTCAGTTGCTGCGCAGCAGCCAGTCCGGCCGGGCCAGAACCTACGATCGCGACTCGCTTGCCGGTCCGAACAGTTGGCGGTTCCGGCTGCACCCACCCTTCATTGAAGGCATGGTCAATGATAGACATCTCGATCTGCTTGATCGTCACGGAGTCTTCCCAGATACCGAGCACGCAGGACGGCTCGCAAGGCGCCGGACAGAGCTTACCGGTGAACTCCGGGAAGTTATTCGTGGCGTGAAGACGGTCGATCGCCTCCCGCCAGTGATCGCGATAGACCAGATCGTTCCATTCCGGGATCAGATTCCCGAGCGGGCAGCCATTCTGGCAAAACGGAATGCCGCAATCCATGCAGCGGGCAGCCTGCTCCCTGACCGTCGACTCCGCTGCGGGTTCATAGACCTCTCGCCAGTCACGAATGCGGATCTGCACCGGTCGTTTCGGCTGCGGTTGTTTCCGGATTTTCACGAATCCCCACGGATCAGGCATGGACTGCTCCCGTCGTTTCCATTTGTTCCTGTTCCAGTGCCTCGAGCACCTTACGGAACTCCCGCGGCATCACTTTGATGAACTTCGGAGCCTGCTCGTTCCAGTAATGCAGAACACGGCGCCCCCTGGAGCTGCCGGTGTATTCCACATGCCGGGATATCATGCGGTGGATCTCGGTGAGATCACGCTCGTCCGGCGACTCCAGATCAACCAGCGTCTGATTGCAGCGTTCCGCGAACGTGCCGAACTCATCGAACACATAGGCAATCCCGCCGCTCATGCCAGCAGCGAAGTTCCGTCCCGTCGGCCCGAGAACCAGCACCCGGCCCCCGGTCATGTACTCACAACCGTGATCGCCGACGCCCTCGACGACGGCGCTCGCTCCGCTGTTCCGGACGGCAAAGCGTTCACCGGCGTGACCATTGACGTAGAGCTCACCATCGGTCGCTCCGTAGAGCGCAACGTTGCCGATGAGAATGTCCGACTGCAGGGATTCCGGCCCGCTCGCCGGCGGGTAGACGACGATCTTTCCGCCAGAGAGCCCTTTACCGACGTGGTCGTTTGCATCGCCTTCCAGCTTCAGCGTAAGTCCGGACGGGATAAACGCCCCGAAGCTCTGTCCAGCTGACCCATGGAAGGCAAACCGGATCGTGTCCTCGGGCAGTCCGTCTGCTCCAAACCGGCGGGAGATCTCGCTCCCGAGCATTGAACCGGTCGTGCGGTGTCGGTTCTGAATTGGCAGATCAGCCCAGACCGGCCAGCCGTAATCGATCGCATCCCGGGCGTACTCGATCAGGACGTTATCCAGCGCATCATCGATCCCGTGATCCTGCGGTTCGACCTTCCGGATCGGGGTATCGGCGACATCATTCAGATAGAGCAACTGCGAGAAGTCCAGGTTCTTCGACTTCCAGTGCCCGGTCAGGTTGCGGGAATCCAGCTTATCCACCCGGCCGATCATTTCATCCATCGTCCGGAACCCGAGTTGAGCCATCAGTTCCCGGACTTCCTGAGCGATGAAGCGGAAGTAGTTAACGACGTGGTCCGCCTGCCCGCTGAACCGCTTCCGCAGGTCGGTGTCCTGGGTGGCGACGCCGACCGGGCAGGTGTTCATGTGACAGACCCGCATGAGAATGCAGCCCATGACGACCAGCGGCGCGGTCGAAAAGCCATACTCCTCGGCACCCAGTAGAGCCGCGACGACGACATCCCGTCCAGTCTTGAGCTGGCCATCTGTCTGGACGATGATCCGGCTGCGCAGCTTGTTTCTGACAAGCACCTGCTGGGTTTCGGCCAGACCGATCTCCCAGGGTAGGCCGGTATGCGCCAGGCTGGAGAGCGGCGACGCGCCAGTCCCGCCGTCGTGACCGCTGATCAACACCACGTCTGACTTTGCCTTGGCAACACCGGCGGCGACGGTCCCGACTCCGGCAGCAGCGACCAGTTTGACGCTGATCCGGGCAAGTGGGTTTGCGTTCTTCAGATCGAAGATGAGCTGGGCAAGATCTTCGATCGAGTAGATGTCGTGGTGCGGCGGCGGGGAGATCAGTCCCACCCCCGGCGTGGAGTGCCGGACACGGGCAATGTTCTCGTCAACCTTGCCACCGGGTAGCTGGCCACCTTCGCCGGGCTTGGCACCTTGCGCCATCTTTATCTGCAATTCGCGAGCATTAACCAGATAGTGGCTCGTCACGCCGAACCGACCAGACGCGACCTGCTTGATCGCGCTGGAGCGGGAGTCGCCGTTCGGTTCGGGCGTGAAACGCTCCGGATCCTCGCCGCCCTCACCGGAGTTACTCTTTCCGCCAAGTCGATTCATAGCGATCGCCAGGGTCTCGTGCGCTTCCTTACTCAGGGATCCGAATGACATCGCCCCGGTTGCGAAGCGCTTGACGATCGAGTCGACCGGTTCAACCTCGTCGAGCGGCAGTGGTTCCCGGGCGAACTTGAAATCGAACAGACCGCGAATCGTCGCCCGCTGCTCGTTCTGCTCGTCAACCAGCCGGGTGTATTCCTTGAAGATGTCGTAGCTCTCAGCCTTCGTGGAGTGTTGGAGCTTGTAGATCGTCTCCGGATTGAACAGGTGGTATTCCCCGTCCTTGCGCCAGTGATAGTGGCCGCCCCAGGGAAGCCCGGCCGTGCTGACAACTCTTGCCGGGAAGGCAGCCCGGTGCCGGGCAAGCGCTTCCTCGCCGATTTCAGCCAGGCCAACGCCACCGATGCGCGAGGCGGTTCCGGTGAAGTGGCGGTCGATCACCTCTGGATGGATCCCCAGCGCTTCAAAGATCTGAGCGCCGTGGTACGAGTCCAGCGTGGATATGCCCATCTTCGACATCACCTTGAGCACACCCTTGTTGATCGCTTTGACGTATTTTTGCAGCGCCTCGGCCGGGTCGCCGCTGGTGATGTCTCCTGAGACAACCAGCTCTTCAATCGTCTCCAGCGCGAGGTATGGATTGACTGCCGAGGCCCCGTAGCCGATCAGCGTGCAGAAGTGATGAACCTCTCGGGGTTCGCCAGACTCAACAATGATGCTCGCTTTGAGCCGACTTCCTTCCCGTAGAAGGTGATGATGAACGGCGGCGGTCGCCAGCAGGCTGGGAATCGCGGCGTGTTCTCGATCGACCCCACGGTCTGTCAGGATCAGCAGCGCGCAGCCGCGCTCCACCGCGTCCGACGCAGCCCGGCAAAGCTCATCGAGTGCCCACTCCAGGCCGGCAGATCCGTCGGCAACCGGAAACGTGATCGGCAGCGTGCAGGCGCGAAAGTCGTCGACGCCAGAATCTCGAACACGATCGAGTTGTTCGTTCGAGAGCACCGGCCCGGACAGCTCGATCTGCCGGGCGCTCTCCGGACCTGGTTCCAGCAGATTTCCGCGAGGTCCGAGCAGAATCTGCAGCGAAGTAACGAGTTCCTCGCGGATTGCATCCAGCGGTGGGTTCGTCACCTGGGCGAAGAGCTGCTTGAAGTACTGGAACAGAAGCTGAGGGCGCTCGGAGAGCACCGCCAGTGGGGTATCCATCCCCATCGAACCGATCGGCTCCTCGCCGTTCGACGCCATCGGCGCCAGCAAAACCGTCTTCTCTTCCTCTGTATAGCCAAAGGCGCGCTGGCGCTCGAGGATCGATGTCAGATCACTTCGGGGAACGTTTTCCGGATCCGGTAGTTGTTCCAGCTTCATGCGCTGCTCCGACAGCCAATCGCCGTATGGCTTGCTGCCGGCTACCGACTGCTTGATGTCGTGATCGCTGATGATCCCGCCGCGTTCGGAATCGACCAGGAGCATCCGACCAGGCTCCAGACGACCTTTCGTGCGGATCTTCTCCGGCGGAACATCCAGGACGCCCACCTCTGAAGCAAAAATTACCCGGCCATCGGTCGTTTCGTAGTAGCGGGCCGGACGAAGGCCGTTGCGGTCCAGCACGGCGCCGATCCGGGTGCCATCCGTGAAGACAACTGCCGCCGGGCCATCCCACGGCTCCATCAGCGAGGACTGATAATCATAGAAATCACGCTTGACGGGATCGATCGGTGCATTCTGCCAGGGCTCCGGAACCAGCATCATGACCGATTCTTCGAGCGATCGGCCCGAGAGCAACAGCAGCTCCAGCGCGTTATCAAGTGCGCCGGAATCACTGATGCCTTCCCGGATCAGCGGTTTGATCTCCTCGATGCCCTCACCATGTTCTGCAATTCCAGGCAGATCGAAGATCGACGAAGCGAACAAGGCCTCGCGCGCTCGCATCATGTTCACATTCCCGCGCAGGGTGTTGATCTCGCCGTTGTGGGCAATGTAGCGATAGGGATGTGCCAAGGGCCAGCTCGGGAACGTGTTCGTGCTGAACCGCTGGTGAACGAGCGCCAGCGCACTCTCAACCCGCGGGTCTTTGAGCTCCGGGAAGTAGTGGTCAATCTGCTCCGCGGAGAGCATGCCTTTGTAGACGATCGTCCGGCTGGAAAGGCTCGCAATGTAGAAGGCGTCGTTTCCCGTTGTTTCGGACGATTCGATCACACGTTCAATCCGCCGTCGCAAAACGAACAACGCGCGCTCGAAATCCAGCTGGCTTTGCAACTCCGCGTTTCGCTGCAAGAAGAGATGATCGATGCGAGGTTCAACCGACCGCGAGGTCGGTCCGACCGATTCACTCTGCTGCGTCACCTCTCGCCAGGCAAGCACCGGGAGACCTGCCGCAACGGCGGTCTCTTCGATGAGTCTTCGCATCTGCTGGACAATGTCGGGATCGTTGGGAAAGAAGATCGTTCCGACGGCGTACTCGCCGGCCCGAGGCAGCTCGACGTTCTGGTCGATCAGAACGTCGCGAAAGTATTGATCCGGGATCTGCATCAGCAGCCCGGCGCCATCGCCGGTATCCGGATCACTACCGAACGCTCCCCGGTGCTGAAGGTTTTTCAGCGCCGTGATGGCATCGGCAACTATCTGGTGAGATGGTTCTCCGTCGACATTGACGACGAACGCGATTCCGCAGGCATCATGCTCGAATTGCGGATCGTACAGGCCCTCGGGTTGCCGGGTAAGCATCGTTGCTTCAGCGCCCTGGCCGTTCAGGGTCGGGTGCAACCGTTCCATGTCTGTCCGTTCCTTAGCCACCGCCAGTCTGCATTGACTGCCGGATGTGCGTATCTCTGGACAACGAATAGATTGTCAGTTGTCGCGAAGGTTCAATCCGGGTTCTTCCCTGCCTCTCTGACTGTCGCGGTCAACGGCCACATCGCCTGATCAACCGCCCCTTTTAAAAGAAGCAACAGAGGATTGATACCCCCTGTCGATCGTCAGATATGAAGATGTCCCGCGAGAAACGACTGCGCTACACCTCCACACCCGACGTCGGGTGAGTGGTCCTGAGATTCGCAGTCATGTTGGTCTCGCGCAGAATCATTCAACTCACTCCAGTCAAAAGTCAGTCACAGTTCGTTTCACCGTCGAAACGGCAGCACTGACTGGATGCCTTATAACCTAGCATCCAATTTTGCATACGTCAAGTGATCCAAATCACGATTCCGCGGCGACCCGCTTTGTATCGGAATCCCATTGCAACGCGACATGGGCGATGGGGCACTCGTAACAACGCATCTTCTGGCATCCGTTCCGGTTGATGTGGATAAGCCCCTGCTCGGCGCGCGCAGAACCTGAAGCGAGCGTCGAATCACCGCAGATCTGCTCGCGGGTCGATTTCGTGACGACATTCCCTCGCCCGGCCGGCAACTGCTGCCAGAGTTCTGCCGCAGCATCGCGGACATCGGGCTGGTGTGCTGCGTCACCGTATGCGAGGCCGAACGGGATGATGACGTTGACAATGAGCTCCAGTCCATGATCCTTCCCGAGCCATGGGTTCTCCCCGACGATCCACGACTCGAGTTCCTGGCGCGGTCGCTCCGATTCCAGACCCGAAACAAGACGCTCGACAATGCCGTTCGCGGCCGAGTTGACGATCACCGCGGCTGCCAGCAGTCTGCGAACCGGGTGCGCGGCCGGTCGGAGGCGAGCCAGCGTCCAGAAACCGGGCGAGACCGAAACCGAGTGCCACGCTCGGCCATTGTCCCGCCAGTTGGTCTCGATCTGGCCTGTCTTGGTAGGCTCCAGACCGGTCATCGCTGCATCCTGTGGAGAGAGCGGTAGAAATCCTCCCACGCCCAGAAGCAAGCCTGCTGCTCGAAAGAACCGATCAGCATGCGGCGCTTCATTGATCCGGGTAGCCAGTTGATCAATCGGCAGCCGGGCGGCAACTTCGGCCATCGGTTCCCGATTCCGGCTGTAGCCCAGGGCATCCATCACACGCTCATAGAGGACTTGCGCCGGTGGTTCCACTGAGAGATCACCACTGATCGCCGAAACTTTCTCCTGCATTCGCTGGTCTCCGGCCCGCTGCCAGATCTCCCGGATCGCGTCCGGGTCGTCGCGAGCGACACCCGGCGCACAGTGATCGAATCCGATCGCACCGAGCGGTCTGATATCCGAGCGATTCGCGAAAAACGCAAGCGATTGATCGAGATAGTCGGGAAGTACGACACGAGGGATCGCTGCCCCGTCCGAGCGGCGCACCAGCGGTTCGTCGCGGTCACTGGCAACGATCTGCAGGATGACATTGTCGAAGTCAGAGTTTCGATCATGCCCGTGCTGGTACCAGCCTCTGACATCGAGTTCGACCTCAACGTCACCGGTGGCGAGCCTGCCATCGATATCGAGCATGGCGCCCCGGAAATCCGGACCGAATCCATGCGTCCATACGCCCGGGTAGACTACCTTGATCACCCGGCCGTCAGTCGTCTCAACAGGTTGCTGGAATCGCTGACCGTTCCAGACTTGGGCAACGACGATCTCGCCAACATCACTCATGATCGGGCATTCTGTCACCTGGAACAGATGCATGCAAATCTGGATTCAGGCACTCGCGTTGCCGGTGAAGCTTGTCACAAACCGAACAGTCGGTAGAATAGAGAACGACAGCGTTCCCGTTACACAGGGAAGTCCGCTGCTTGAAACGCCAGAGCGGCAAGCGCCGGTAGTGGGGTAGGATTCAGTAGACAATACTGAACAGTGGGCCCTTCGATCGTAGCTTCGGAAACGAATTAAGGAGGGAATTGGTTCCTGTGAAAAACGAAACGACGAACGAACTGCGAGAGGATCAACTTCGCCAGCACATTGGGCCGGCAGTCAAAGAACTCCGCGAACGTGAGGGATGG
Source organism: Thermomicrobiaceae bacterium (assembly GCA_007133615.1). Lineage (GTDB taxonomy): Bacteria > Chloroflexota > Chloroflexia > Thermomicrobiales > Thermomicrobiaceae > SLMJ01. Next base: position 7,919 of record SLMJ01000030.1, read on the forward strand.
TCGCTTCGTGATCTCGGGGCCCGCTGCGGTGTGTCCTCGGCATATCTCTCCCGGATCGAGCGTGGTTCGAGTATTCCATCTTTCTCGATCCTCGCAAGTATCGCGGCGTCGTTCCGGGTCAGCCCGGAGTATTTTATTGAGTTCGAGCGTTCAGCGAAAGAGCTCGAATCCGAACTTGCTCACACCCTGGAACAACTGGGCGTACCACGCTCCACCTGGCACGAGTTCGCCGAACTGAGCATGGAAGCTCAAGGGGCGATCGTTGAATCATTCAAACGGATGACGATGCCGGTCTCCGAGGCCGACAAGGATCTCCACGCCGTAGAAGTCAAAGTTCTGGCGGACGGAGTCGCGGAAGCCCTCGACGAGCTGAAAAACCTTGCTCGGGAGTACGGACTCGATCCAGTCGATTTCGCACGCCATCGCACCCAGCTCGAAGAGGCCAGTACTGATCGATTCGCAATGATCAACCGGCTGTGCACACTGCCAGCGTCGTGGTTGTTCGATCAACTGGAGGTCTTTCAGGGTACATTTGGCGTTCAGCCGGATGATCCGTTGCTCCTCAAGTGGTGGGTTCGTGCCCAGCGTTCCGCGCTACTGAAGGTTCTCGATGGCGGGACTTCGCGATGCATTTATCCGAAGGAAGCAATCAGCAACTACATCCGCACCGGCTACTGGGGTGAGCACATCCAGTTCGAGCCAGAGATTGTGCAGGAACATGTTGCCGAGACTGTGAAGCTTCTTCGCACCCGCCCTGGTTATCAGATCGGTCTGATGGATAGCTCGGTACCCGTCCGGCTTATCGGGAAAGAAGAGGTCGGCGTCCTCTTTGTGACGCCGGAGGACCCCGAAACCGGGCACGATGGCTCTGAATCCGGGATGGCGCTGCGGTTCTCAACGCCCGAGGCAACCAGCGAGTTCCGGCGCTACTTCGATCAGCTCTGGGATTCGATTCCTCAATCACAGCGCAGCAACGAGACAGTTGCCGACTGGCTGGAATCCGAGCTCGCTGCAGGGTTTGCCGGCAAATAGCCGACCACACCATCCACAATTCTGATTGTTGCGTTCACCCCTCTCCCTCTCCGGAGGAGAGGGGTGCGTTCTGAATACGCAAAACCCGCGGGTACCCGGTACAATCCCGCAAGGTACATCCCGGGATCGACCAGCATACTCAGAAAGACTCCATGATTACCGGGAACGAACATTCGCGAACAGAGATTCAGAAACGAGGTTTCCGGTGACTCAGAACAAGCCCATGCCGGACATCGCGACCCGCGCGTATGCCGACTCCCTCGATGCAAACGATGATCTCGCTCCCTTCCGTAATCGTTTCCACACCCGGGCGGATCAGATCTACATGGACGGAAACTCACTCGGCTTGCTCTCTCGCGATGCCGAAGAGATGGTCCATACCGCTCTGGAACAATGGAAGGAACTGGGGATCGACGGCTGGATGGCTGCTGAACCGCAGTGGTTCACACTTGGCGAGCACCTCGGCGAACTCTCGGCCGACCTCGTTGGCGCATACCCGGACGAAGTCGTCGTAACCGGAACAACGACCGTCAACCAGCACCAGCTCGTCTCGACCTTTTACCGGCCAGACGGTATCAGGCGAAAGATCATCGCGACCGAGCTCGACTTTCCGTCCGACATCTACGCCCTGCAGAGCCAGATCCTGCTCAAGGGTGGTGATCCGGAACGGGATCTCGTACGGGTGCCAAGCCGGGACGGTCGGACAATCGACGAAGAAGACATCATCGAGGCGATGACGGACGAGATAGCGCTGGCGGTGCTGCCCTCAGTTCTGTATCGGTCCGGACAGCTTCTGAACATCGGTCGCCTGTCAATGGCGGCCCACGAACGGGGAATACTGATCGGCTTCGACTGCGCCCATTCCGTCGGGGTCGTCCCGCACGAACTGACGGCAAGCGATGTCGATTTCGCCTACTGGTGCACATATAAGTATCTGAATGCCGGACCTGGCAGTGTCGGTGCGCTCTACGTCAACCGCAAACACTTCGGAACCCGACCCGGGCTTTCCGGCTGGTGGGGCTACAACAAGGATCGCCAGTTCGATATGGTCCACGAGTGGGAAGGTGCACCCGCGGCCGGCGCCTGGCAGATCAGCACGGTCCCGCTCCTTTCGACTGCGCCGCTGCTTGGATCCCTTCGCATTTTTCGTGAAGCCGGGATCGATCGCGTCCGGAAGAAGTCGCTCAAGCAGACCGAGTATTTGATGAATTTGCTGGAAGCAACCGGCCTGCTGTCACCAACATACGGCTACGCCATCGGCACGCCGGTCGAGGACAGGCGTCGCGGTGGTCACGTTGCAGTCGAGCACGCCGATGGAGCCCGGATTACCAAAGCGCTGAAGAACCGTGGAATTGTTCCGGATTTCCGGGAGCCGAACGTTGTCCGGCTGGCGCCGATTGCACTCTACACGACGTTCGCCGAGATCTGGACCGTCGTACAGGCGCTCAAAGGCATCATCGACACCGGGGAGTATCTCGAGCAGGACGAAGGACGGAACATCGTCGCCTGATCAGCTCGATTAGCCAAACCGCACGATGGGGGACATTCGCTTGACACAGCACATACGGCCCGGTTCACCAATTCCGCTCGGGGCAAGCTGGGACGGACATGGGGTCAATTTCGCGCTCTATTCCGAACACGCCAGTGGAGTGGAACTCTGTCTATTCGATTCAGAAAATCCGGCCGTCGAGACCGACCGCATCACGCTTCCGTCGCGCACTGACTTCGTCTGGCATGGATACATGCCGGGAATTCAACCGGGTCAGCTCTATGGCTACCGTGTGCGCGGTCCATACGAACCGTGGAGCGGACATCGGTTCAACCCCAACAAGCTACTGATCGATCCTTACGCAACAGTGATTGTTGGCGACGTGGACTGGGATGCGCCGATCTTCGGGTACATCCAGGGGGATCCAGACGATCATCTCTCGTATTGCGAGGAAGATTCCGCCCATGGAATCCCGAAGGGGATGGTGTACGATGGAACGTTCGACTGGGAAGGTGATCAGCATCCGGCCATCCCACTCAAAGAGTCTGTAATCTACGAGATTCACGTCAAGGGCTTCACCCAGCAACATCCGGATATTCCAGAGAACCTTCGGGGAACGTATGCCGGCCTCGCGCACCCGGCAAGCATCGACTATCTCACGCAACTTGGCGTTACGGCGGTCGAACTCCTGCCGGTGCACGACATGCTCAACGATGAGCAACTGGTGAAGAAAGGACTGGCGAACTACTGGGGCTACAACACCCGCAACTTCTTCGCACCCGCAGCTCGGTATTCGGGTTCGGGCGACCGGGGCGGGCAGGTTACCGAGTTCCGGGAGATGGTCAAATCGCTGCATCGAGCCGGGATCGAGGTCATTCTCGACGTCGTCTATAACCACACCGCAGAAGGCAGCGCGATTGGCCCGACGCTCTCCTTTCGGGGCATCGACAACGCCACATACTACGTACTTGAAGAAGACGATCCAGCTCGATACGTAAATGTCACCGGCACCGGTAACACTGTGCGGGCTGCCCACCCACACACTCTTCGGCTCATCCTCGATTCGATGCGCTACTGGGTGCAGGAAATGCACGTGGATGGATTCCGGCTTGACCTGGCAACAACGCTGGGCCGGGATCATCGCGAATTCGAGTTCGATCGCATGTCCGGGTTCTTCAACGCCATCCATCAGGACCCAGTGCTATCGCGGGTCAAATTGATTGCCGAACCGTGGGATATCGGAGAGGGCGGCTACCAGGTCGGCAACTTCCCGGTCCGCTGGTCGGAGTGGAACGGCAAGTATCGAGATACGGTTCGGCGCTACTGGCGGGGCGATTCTCATCAGACTGCTGAGCTGGCGTCGCGAATCAGCGGCTCGAGCGATCTCTATCAGGACGATGGTCGGTCGCCGCTGGCAGGCGTTAGTTTCGTTACCGCGCACGACGGTTTCACGCTTCACGATCTGGTCACCTACGAGAAGAAGCGTAATTACGCCAACGGCGAACGGAACATGGATGGCAACAACACGAACTTCTCATGGAACTCAGGTGTAGAGGGAGAAACCAACGATCCAGACGTCATTGAATTACGCGAGCGCAGAAAGCGAACCTTCCTGGCGACGCTCTTCATCTCGCAGGGCGTGCCGATGTTGCTCGGCGGAGATGAGATCAGCCGGACCCAGCGTGGAAACAACAACGCCTATGCTCAGGACAACCCCGTCAGCTGGTTCAACTGGGATCTTACTGATCGTCAGCAATCGCTGCTCCGGTTCACCCGTTACCTCATCCAGCTGCGGAAACAGCACCCGAACCTTCGTCGCCGGACATTCTTTCACGGGGAGCGAATCAATGGATCGGATCTTATCGATCTTGCCTGGTTGAGACCCGATGCGCAGGAGATGACCGCCGACGATTTCCACGATCCGAAACTTGCCGGAATCGCGATGCTGATGGCGGGCGATGCGATCGACGAACTGGATCCGGACGGCGAGATCATGGCTGATGAGACGATGCTGATCCTGCTCAACCCGTCGAGGAGAACAACCAGGTTCCATTTGCCCGAGGTGCCAAACGGGGACGAGTGGGAGATCATTCTGGACACCAACCGTCCGGCAATCGGAGTGGAAGAGGCCGGTGACCGTGTCGCCAGCGGCCAGATTGTTCCGGTGTCCAGGTACGGGCTGGTGATGCTGAAGCAACGCGGATAGTCGTTCGGCGCTTATAACTGAATTCGGTGTATTAAGGCTAGCTCGCCTGAGGCAATGCATCCCGCCGGCCGATTGCTTCCAGATCCTCGGCAGTGTGGTCATTGAAACTAACGATCACGCCATCGGTCTGAACGAGCGACATCGGCGGCGTAGCCCGCAGTTCGTTGCGGCGGTCAGCCCACCAGCGGTGCAAGCCATGAAGAATCCGCAGCTCGCTGGTGACAATCTCGAGCAAGTCAGACCCGGGTTGAGCGCCCGACTCCAACGGTCCCTGAACAGCCGCTCTGGGATGTTCATCGATCATCGTGCGAGCTTCTTCGGTGTAGCTCGTCGGCACAAGCAGTCGTATCCGATACGCCATTGTATCCCCTCCCTGACAATGTGCAGCCGCTAATCCAAACACATTGCCGGAGTTGATACAAGCGCTCAGGGCCCCGGATAGGTAAAGAATCTATGAACGCTCCGCCACAAACCGATCGATCGACAGGAACCCGATCGGATGCTCGGTCCGACCATGCTCGCTGAGATCGGCCATGACTTCACCGATCACGGTCGCGAATTTGTATCCGTGGCCGGAGAACCCGCAGGCAAACATCACGTTCTCGTGCTCCGGATGCCGGTCGACAATGAAGTGATGGTCTGGCGTCACGGTGTAGATGCAGGTCTCGGCCTCGAGAACACGACCGGTCGAACCCGGCATGTAGCGCTCGATGGTTTCCGTCTGCCGCCGGAGTTCGGCCACATCGACCGTTCGCTTCATCGTTTCCGGATCAACAACATCACCGGAGTCATGCCTGCCGACCTTCACTCCCTGTCCCTGCAGATACGGAATTGCGTAGTAGCTTCCGGTCGGCGTATCCCAGAGCGTGATTGGATAAACGTCGGGAGTGTAGTAATCCCGCTTGACTGAATCGTAGTGGGCGAAGAACACCCGCCAGCATTCCAGGGGGAGATCGAGATCATTGAGGATACGCCCGGTCCACGGTCCGGCTGTGACAACCAGTTGTTCGGCCCGGTAGGTGTCCTGATCGGTGACGACTTCAACGCCGCTGGCGGTACTTCGCCATGTCGTCACCCGCTCACCGTCACGGATCGTCGCGCCGTTCCGCCGTGCCAGCTCGAGGTGAGCATCAATGCACTTCTCGGGATCGAGCAAACCGCCGGTTGGTTCATACACACCGACCATGTCCTCGCTCGGTACAGCACCCGGATAGCGTCGCATGATCTCGGCACGATCGAGCGATTCGCAGGCAATCCCGTACATCTCGCTGCTCTTCAGGACGCCGGACACCAGTTCCGAATCCGGCTGTCCCATTGTCAGAAGGCCGTGAATCGACAGGAGTGATTGCCGGGAATCGTTCTCGAGCTCACGCCAGAGCTGATAGGCACGCCGCACCAGGGGCACGTACTCGGGGGCTTCGAAATACGCCTCCCGGATGATTCGCGTCTTGCCATGGGACGAGCCGTAACGATGCCCCGGCTGGTACCGATCGATCCCGACGACGGATTTCCCCCGGGAAGCCAGGTGAAAGGCCGTCGCAGCGCCCATACCGCCAAGTCCCAGTACGATGACATCAGATTGCGGCTTACTCATTCACTCCCCCGAGTTCCGTGTGCCGATCTCAGTGCTGGCGCATCAAAGCATCCACTGCGTGCGCAGCGGAGTGGTCGTTCACCATCAACGCTCAGTTTGACTCGCAGTTTACCCGTTATGTGGCCTGTGGAAAACCATATTTGCGGCACTTACTGGCTTGTACGGCTCATCGGGGCCTCTTCAAGAGCCGCCCTGCCTATTCTGGGCGTTCTGGATTTCACAACGGATCCATGAGAATGTTCATGTAAAGGCCCTTGCCGCTGGACAAGTCTGCAATTGAAAAGAACTCATGTTCCGACTTCTCGAGCAAATGGTTGATCCATTCAAGCAACACGATGTCTGGGCGTCTTCCGGTGATGTCTGGCCATTCATCCTGCAGCACATGCGGCCATTCCGGCTTGTAATCGCGCTCAGTCTACTGCTATCTCTCGTCAGCGCAGCGCTCGAGGTCTGGTTGATCTACTACGCGAGTCGCCTGGTCGATGCGCTCACCACGACATCGAGAGACCAGCTCTGGTCAGAACATGGGATCGAGTTCCTCGTCGTTGCGGTGCTCCTGCTGATTGTGCGGCCGCTCGCGTGGTTCTGGCGAGAGGGTCTGGACGACATCGCGTTCCGGCCAAATGCCACCACGTTGTTCAGTTGGAAATCGCACCAGCACGTGCTGGATCACTCGGTCGGCTGGTTCCAGAAAGAGCGCTCGGGTCTCGTCGCCGCCAGGGTGCGGGATATCGGCGGGTCGGCGACTGGTGCGGCGTACACCGTGATCCACACCCTCGCGTTCGTGATTATGTACATCATCGGCTCGATCTGGCTGATCGCGTCAGTCGATCTTCGGCTGGTCATTCCGCTCGCCCTCTGGGCCGGGCTGTACGTTGGACTCATGATCTATGCAGTTCCCCGGTTCAGAGACACCTCGGAGAGCTTTCAGGAATCAAAGTCGGCCCTGTCTGGATACCTGGTCGACATCTACGGGAACATCGGGGCGATCAAGCTCTTCGGCAACCGGCGGGAAGACGATCGCGAAGGGAGAGCAAGGTTTGAGACAGCCAGATCGGCATCCTTCGCCTTGCAGCGGGTCGAAGTGACGATCAACGCCGGCATGATGGTGCTGGGCACGATTCTGCTGGTGTCGCTGGTTGGTTTCTCGATCGCGCTCTGGCAGGCAGGCAACGCACCGCTCGGAATCATCGCCGCCGCAATCGCCCTGAGTTTCAGAATCAACGGAATGGCCGAATGGCTTTTCGACGCGGTAGCCTCGCTGTTTGGCCACGTTGGGGCGACCCGCGAAGCACTGAAGACCGTCGCACAACCGATCGACATTCCAGACGCGCCAGATGCCAGTGATCTGCAAGTTACTGGTGGGTCGATTCAACTTACCGATGTGAGTCATCATTACGGCAAGGGTGATGGTGGCCTCGATCGCGTCAGCCTCGAGATTTCGCCGGGAGAGAAGGTCGGGCTCGTCGGTCCGTCTGGCGCAGGAAAGTCAACGCTGGTCAATCTGATCCTCCGGTTTTTCGAGACGGAAACCGGGAGCATCCGGATCGACGGTCAGGATGTCCGGTCGGCCACCCAGGATAGTCTCCGCCAGCAGATCGCGATGGTCTCGCAGGATGTCGCGCTGCTGGATCGCTCGGTACGCGACAACATCTCCTTTGGAAGAAGCGACGTGACGCCGGAGCAGATCGAAGCCGCTGCCGGGGATGCGGCGGCTGATTCGTTCATCTCCGAGCTCCGGGATCCGGCCGGACAAACCGGCTACGATGCCCACCTCGGTGAGCGAGGTGTCCGGCTCTCTGGGGGCCAGCGACAGCGTATCGCTCTGGCCCGGGCGATTCTGAAGGATGCCCCGATCATGGTGCTTGACGAGGCGACCTCGGCACTCGATTCCGAGGTCGAGGCCGAGATTCAGGACACCCTGTATGAACTGATGCAGGGCAAGACCGTCATCGCGATCGCACACAGACTTTCAACGATCGCCCGTATGGACCGGATCGTTGTCCTGGATCAGGGGCGCATCGTGGAGGAAGGCACGCACGATCAATTGATCAAGCTGGGTTGTGTGTATCACCGCCTCTGGTCGCGACAATCTGGTGGATTCATTGGGACCTGACTCCGCACATCGGTATGGGAGGGGCTTGTCCCCTGCCGTGGTCACTCCGCGGCTACTCCGGACGGGTAAAGGCCCGCCCCTACCTGTTTCCCCACCCTGCACAGGTACCGTCGAGAAACTCACATCCACCGAATCTGGTTACTCAAGCACAATTGACACATTGAGTCCTGTATCGTTAGATGCGAGAATTAGAGCTAACCTATCCAATTCAGACTCAGGGCAATTGACGACTGTCCAACGGCCGTCGCGTGCCGCAAGGAGGTCAGAAGTGACGAGTGTTGAACAATTCTCGATATCCATTCGGCCATGGACTAACGAGGACCTGCCCCTGCTTGAGCGAATGATGCGTGACCCAGAGATGACTGCTCACCTTGGCGGGCCAGTGCCGCAAGAGAGAATACTTGAGCGGCATGAGCGCTACTGTCAGCGCATGTCAGAAAGCGGACGCGCCATGTTCGCGATCACCGTCTTGCCCGAAAGAGTCGCGGCTGGAGCAGTCGGTTACTGGGAG
>SLMJ01000063.1 GCA_007133615.1 Thermomicrobiaceae bacterium
CGCAGCCGTTCCCGTCCTTCATCCAGGCGACGGTCGATCCCTTCGCGCTCGGTATCGACGATCTCCTCGAGCTGTTTCTCGATGTCTTCCAACACGGAACCCAGGTTATAGCGGTTCTGCTGCTGCTGGCGACGCTGGCGCATGCGTTCCATCATCTGGCGCAGCCCCGGCATCTGCTGGCCGTCGTCACGCTCGGTTCCCTGGCGGAACAGCCGCTGTAAGGCTCGCTGCAGATCGCCTTGAGCGAGCAGGTCATCCGAGATGGCGTCCATGATGTCGTCCGCGGTAAACGGCGATATCTCCTGGCTGCCATCCCACCGTGAGTAGCGGAATCGGTCGCGATAGCGGTGTGGCATAGCCTACCCCCGGTACTGAGCAGCTCCCGCACGGGTGCCGGAGCGGTCCTTGTTGACACGTCGGCTGAGATGGAGACCTTCCAGAATGAATTCGACGGCAGAGGACAGCGCGGCCGGATCACCCTGGGCTCCTAGCTTACCCGCAGCCTCACGCATTCCGTCCATGTGCGATACCTGATGGACGTATTCCATCGAAGGCATGTTGTCCGAGGCCTGGACGACAAGCCCGTTCTCGAACGCGAGCACCAGATCCTCGAACTCGTGCGGTGAGAAATACTGGTTGAATGTCGAAACGATCGCCCCCTGAAGCAGGCGCTGAACGATTCGATCTTCTTCGTCGTCTCCCAGGGTGTCCAGCTCGATCTTGCCGGTCGTCGAGGCAACCATCGCCTGCAGGTCGCTGATCCGCGGAACGGCCGTCTTCTCGTTCAGCCGGATCGCTCGCTTCATGGCATTACTGATCACGTTCTCATAATTGGCGATCGACATCCGGACACTCACGCCGGAGCGCTGGTTGACGTCGTTCGACCGTCGAGCCAGGTGGGTCAGATCGGCGATGATTTCCTTGATGTATTCAGGAACGACGACCTCGACTCCATCAGAATCGAACTTCATTCGTTCCTGCTCCATGATCTCCATCTCGAGATCGATCGTCTCCGGATAGTGCGTCCGGATCTGGGAGCCGTAGCGGTCCTTGAGTGGCGTAATGATCCGCCCGCGGTTCGTATAGTCTTCAGGGTTCGCACTGGCAACGACATACACATCCAGCGGCAAACGAATCCGGTAGCCGCGAATCTGGACATCTCGCTCCTCGAGGATGTTAAGCAACCCCACCTGGATGCGTTCAGCGAGGTCCGGGAGCTCGTTGATCGTAAAGATGCCCCGGTTGGTCCGTGGGATCATCCCGTAGTGAATCGTCAACTCGTCTGAAAGATACCGGCCTTCGGCAACCCGGATTGGGTCCACCTCGCCGACAAGGTCGGAGATTGTCGTATCCGGCGTTGCAAGTTTTTCGGCGTAACGACGCTCACGACCGATCCACTCGATCGGCGTCTTGTCGCCTTGTTCTTCGATCAGATCCCGGGCATTCCGGCTGATCGGATTGAATGGGTCGTCATTGATCTCGCTGCCTTCGACGATCGGGACTTCCTCATCGAGCAGGTTCGACAGGCTGCGGGCCATGCGGGTCTTTGCCTGGCCTCGTTCACCCAGAAAGATGATGTCCTGCCCAGAGAGGATTGCATTCTCGACCTGAGGGATAACAGTGTCTTCGTATCCGAGCACGCCGGGAAACACCGGCTCGTCAGTGGCGAGACGCTTGATCAGGTTGTTGCGCATTTCTTCGCGAACGGTCAGGACGGTGTATCCACTTTCACGAAGTTCGCCGAGAGTTCGGGGCTTCGTCATCAGTCAGATTCTCCCTTGTCATACTGGATATGCGTCTCGGATCTCAGCCTACCACGATCTATTAGCATGCTGGGCCGCCGAGCCGATCCGTTGACCCAACGGTCACGGTGACATGATCTGTTGTGTGTAACGCAGAACGTGCAGATTATCTGCCAGTAGACTCGCCGGACGTTCCGGTCCGTGAAGGCGCCGGCTCGGTCTGGAATCGCCGGATCGCTCGTCGGACGTCCACCTGATCGAACGTTTCGCTGCGAACGAGTCGACGAAGTGCAGACACTCGCCGCGCCAGTTCGTTGGTCGCATAGTCCCGCTCAAGGCCGAACGATCGCACCAGCGCGTTGATCAGCGTCCCGGGAGACGAGTGAAGCTCTGTCCCGATCACATCACGGGATGCCAGGGTCTTCGGGGACGGGCGTCCCCCTGCATCGTCAATCACTTCCAGCTTCATCACCCGGCGCTGCGGGTTCCTGACGCCGGGACGGTACGCCAGTGTCAGAACCAGATCGATCTCGGTCAGCAGTGCGTCCGGCACTTCCAGCGGATAGTTCGCAAGCATACGAAGCACTTCATCGGCCCCGCCCGCATGAACGGTTGCGCCGAATCCGTATCCTTCTCCGGCAGCTTCGAACAGCTTTCGGACACCTCTACCCCACATATAGATCGGCAGATGACTGCTGATTTCATTGCTGAGAAGATACGTGGATGCCGGATCACGTTCGTCCTGCAGAAACTCGAAGCGCTCGTACCAGCCACGCAGGTAGATCAGTTCCGTCCGTTCCGGAAGGAAATCAAGGAGCGCGGTGAGCATGGTTGTTTTGCCGGCTTCGTGTGGAGTCGCGGCAACGATCAGCGATGCTCGTTGCTCCATCGCAATCCAGAGGAAAGCCGCGAGCTGCTCATCGAGCGTCTTGTGCGCGATCAGCTCGGTGATCGACAGCGGTCGCTCTGGAGAAGATCGGTATCCCCACCAGTTGAACGGCTGCTGGTAATCTCGCGGTGTCGACGGTTGATGGTATGGCATAGACCCTGATTGCATTTCCGGTGGATTCCGGTTCGTCCGCGTGCTGCGACTTACTAGTTTAACGCATTTCACCTGCCGAGGTGATGCATCATCATCAACTGCGTAGACTCGAAGGCTACCGTACGGACACCCCGGCTGTCACCCGCGAACCCGGCACAATGGGCCTCGCTGTTATACTTCATCCGATGACATGCCGCGCCCGAATGGGCCCGGCCAGCCTGGGAACACCCCGCAACGCCCGATTCAAAGGCCGTTTGCCGGGCTCACCAGACCAACCGCGAGTTTGATCGAAATCAGAGCGCACGAGGAAGTTCTTCAGGAGAGGGGAGACCTATCCATGCCGTCCGAACCGTTTGATATTGTGCTACTCGGTGGCGGAACCGGGGGCTACGTCGCGGCTATTCGCGCCGCCCAGCTCGGGATGTCCGTAGCGGTCGTCGAAAACGACAAGCTCGGCGGAACCTGTCTACACCGGGGATGCATTCCGACCAAGGCCCTGCTCAAGAGCGCAGCGGTCTACACACTCGTCCAGAACGCCAAGGAATACGGTGTCACTGCGACGAACGTGAAAGCGGACTACTCCAAGGCGGTCAAGCGCTCCGAGAAGATCGTCAACCAGAACTACAAGGGTGTCCAGTTCCTGATGAAGAAGAATAACGTTACCGTTATTGAGGGAACTGGCAAGCTCAAAGACAGCCGCACAGTTCATGTTGACCTCAACGATGGGGGAACCGATGAGGTCAAGGCATCGAAGGCCGTCCTGATCAATACCGGATCCTCACCTCGCGCGATCAAGGGTGTCGAGTTCGACGGCGAAGTCGTTGTCAACAGTGACCACACCACGTGGTCGACCAAACTTCCGAAGAAGGTCATCATCCGCGGTGGCGGCGCCACCGGCGTCGAGTTCGCGTCCGTCTATCACGAGTTCGGCTGCGACGTAACACTGGTCGGTCGCGTCGTCCCGAACGAAGACCACGAGATCTCTGAGCATCTGACTCGAACCTTCACCAAGGAAGGCATCCGGATCATTCCGGACTACCGCCCGACGGCCGACGACATCAAGGTCAAGAAGAACGGCCTGACGATGCGAATCGCCCCGGAAGGCAAGGAAGAAGAGACGCTCGAAGCCGACATGCTCATGGTCGCGACCGGTCGCGAGGGCAACATCCACAACATCGGCCTGGAAGACGTTGGCATCGAGACCGAAGGTGGATTCATCAAGACCGACGAGTTCTGCCGGACCAACGTCGACGGTGTCTATGCCATCGGCGACATCAACGGCAAGATGCAGCTCGCACACACCGCCACCCACTGGGGAATCATCGCGGTCGAACAGGTCGCCGGCGAGAACCCACGCGCGATGGATCTGCTGCAAGTGCCGCTCTGCACTTATTGCCATCCGGAGATCGGCTCACTTGGTCTCAACGAGAAGGCTGCCAAGGAAGCCGGTCACAACATCAAGGTCGGCAAGTTCCCGCTGCGGGCCAACGGCAAGGCACTGATCGAAGGTGAATCTGATGGATTCATCAAGATGATCGCCGATGCGGACACCGATGATCTGCTCGGCGTTCACATGATCGGTGGCCACGCCACAGAACTGATCGCCGAAGCAGCGCTGGCGAGCCTGCTGGAAGCGACCCCGTGGGAAATCGGCCTGAGCGTGCACCCACACCCGACAATCTCCGAGGTCATGGGCGAAGCCGCCCTGGCCGTCGACGACGTCGCAATTCATATCTAGTTCCGCCAGTAATTCAACATCCTCGTCACCCCTCTCCTGGTATCGGGAGAGGGGCCGGGGGTGAGTCTAGCTCGCCTGCCGCCCAGCCCAGCACACCCCGGTAAACGGCGACCTCCGTGTCGCTCCGCCCAGCACACCCTGCCACTCTCCGGTAGACGGCGACCTCCGTGTCGCCCAGCCCAACACACCCCGCCACACTCCGGTAGACGGCGACCTCCGTGTCGCCCA
>SLMJ01000066.1 GCA_007133615.1 Thermomicrobiaceae bacterium
AACAGGCTGACTCGACTATGGCGATTTTCTCTGCGACTACGGGAATCATCTACCTCGTGGCGTTCGTATTAGTTGCAGCGACAGCAGGTGCAGCAGTCGCCAACGTACTGCTTACCGTCGCTGTGCTACTTGGCTGGATCTGGCTGACGCTGTTCACGTCCGGTTTCGTGGAGCAACAGCCTTCAGCTGACGATCAGAACATCTCACCGGTAGCTGGCGGTTCTTAGTGCTCTTGAGAGGAACATCCTGGTGACCGTTATTCTGGCAGCAGAGCGCTTCATCGAGCACCTTTACGAGAATCAATCTGACGAGGAGCTTCAGAAGATTCAGCGCTATTTCAAGACGGGCGACGGTGAATACGGCGCAGGTGACCGGTTCATCGGCGTCCGGATGGGCACCGTGTTCCAGATTGCAAAGAATTTCATCGACATGCCGGTCGCCGAGATTGAATCGTTGATGGATTCCGACATTCACGAGGCACGCGCTGGCGCGATGAGCATCATGGACAAATGCGCCCGTCGCAAGAAGACCACCGAGGAACGTCGACAGGAACTGTATGACCTGTACATGCGCCGGCACGACCGCATCAACAACTGGGACCTCGTCGACCTCGCGGCGCCGCATGCAGTCGGCGGGTTCCTCTTCGACAAACCACGACACATTCTCTATGATCTCGCTCGTTCAGAAAACATGTGGGAACGCCGAACGGCAATCGTCGCCACGTCCTATTTCATCCGCCAGGGAGATCTGGACGACACCTTTGCCATCGCCGAAATCCTGATTGATGACGACCAGGATCTAATCCACAAGGCGGTCGGCGGATGGATCCGTGAGTGCGGCAAGAAAGATCCAGATCGCCACCTGACGTTTCTCGATCAACACGCGTCGCACATGCCGAGAACGATGCTTCGATACGCCATCGAGCACCTCGATAAAGAGCAGAAGGAGCATTATCGAGCGATCAGGAGCGAGGAACAGCATGCCTGATGTATTTGTCGACGTCGGAATGTCGCTGGACGGCTTCATCGCTGGCAGGAATCGCAGCCCCCAGAACCCGATGGGAGGCGTAGCCCCGTCAATCCACGAATGGATGATCAAGGTCCATGCCTGGCGCGATCGGCAGAGCCTCGAAGGGGGTGATCGGAACCAGGACAACGAGATCGCCAGCGAGACCTTTGAGCGTGCCGGGGCCTATATCATGGGCCGGCGGATGTTCGATGAAGGCGCACTGGCCTGGCCGGACCCGCCACCATTTCAGAAACCCGTGTTCGTGCTGACGAATCACCCTCGTGAGCCATGGGAACGGCAGGGAGGAACAACCTTCTACTTTGTGACAGACGGGATCGAGCGGGCGCTCAAACGTGCACAGGAAGCGGCAGGCGCCAGGGATGTCCACATCTCGGGCGGCGGCCATACGATTCAGCAGTTTCTGAACGCCGGACTGGTGGACGAGGTTCAGATTCACCTTGCGCCGGTACTGCTCGGGGATGGTTTGCGGCTGTTGGAGAAACTCGATGGCATGCCATCACACTGGTCGACCGACCGGGTGATCCCATCGGACGATGTCACTCATCTGCGATACCGCCTGGCCTGATTACTCGTCAATCCGAAACAGCGGAGCCCGGTGGAATACCCCCGCCGGGCGTATCACCCGTTCCGCGAATACGACAACAGGCATTGTGATCGCTACCTGGCATTTATCGATCACCGCGCCACCGGTATGTCGCGAAGCAGGCATTCGCACGCGTTCGAACAGCTCGATCACATCCCCAACGGTTGGTTTCGCTCCTCCCGATTGAGCAACGACCTGTTGTGTTCAGTATCGATTCGCTTCGGTTACGGCCCCGCCTGTAACAAAGCTGGCACACCGCGGTTCTGCTTGAAGCTTCTGCTACATGACGATTCTGTAATCTGGAAGTGAGTGATCGCCTGGTCTGGGCGACCTCACTCAGGCATACGCACCGCGTAAAGAATCGGGGAGAGATGTTCATGCAGCGACCGATACGCCAATCTGGGTTCGGTGTGATTCTGGTAATCCTGCTGATTGCTCTGATGACCGCCCTTCTGGCCGCCTGCGGCGATGAGGAGGCCGAAGAACCGGCAGCGGCAGAGCCGACTGCAACACCGACAGCCGAGGCAGAAGAATTCGAGCCACGTCAGGTATTTCAGTTGGATATCGACGATCAGGACACCGTTCGCAGTGCCGCATTCGCACCTGATGGCGAAATGGTCGCCGCGGGCACGTACCTCGAGATTAATCTGCTCGACCCGGAAAATGGATCCACCATTCGAATCATTGACGCAGATCACTCGGTCGACGACGTCGAGTTCTCGCCTGATGGTTCGCTCATTGCCGCTGGTCAGGGCGTATACGGAGTCCAGTTGAGCAATGTCGACGACGGCTCGGAGCACCTGACACTGCACGGAGGCTATGACAACTTCATCGCGTTCGCACCCGACGGCGAGACGATCGCCACGGCAAATAGAGACGGGGCTCTCTGGATCTGGGACACAGAGACGGGTGAGGAACTGAACGAGTTTGCTCCACCCGTGGACGAGAATGCAACTTCCGTAGCCTTCGACCCTGAAGGCGAATCGGTCGCACTTGGCAACTGGGACGGGGACGTCTTCATCTGGAATGTCGAAAGTGGCGAACTGGTCGCAGAGCTCGAGAATCCGGGAGATTACGGCTACGCGAGCCGCATCGACTTTGCTCCGGATGGTGAGCATATCGCGGTCGCAGGTGCGCAGGTTGATTTCGACGATGTCGTCCGGATATGGAACGTCGATGATGGTAGCGACGCTGGAACGATCCCGTTCGATGACCAGACTCGTGCCGTCGCCTATTCTCAGGACGGATCTCAGCTTGCCGGAGCAGGGGGCGCATCGATCATCATAGTGGACCCGGACGGACTGGACGTCATCCATGAGATCGAGCTGGAGGTCGATCCTGAAGTATCCTCCTGGATCACCGATCTGGCGTACTCTCCGGACGGACGCATGTTGTTCGTTACACGCTGGGATGGAACCGTCGAGATGTGGCAGGTCCAGGAATAGACCGGAGTTCAGTAAAGATACGAAAACGCCCGGCGGAATTGGTCCGCCGGGCGTTGCTGTTGGTGGAGATGGGGGGAATCGAACCCCCGTCCAGAACCTTCAGCCATAGATCTACTACAAGCTTAGTCGGTGTTTAGTTTCAACCTGAAGCTCCCACCGACAGGATCATCAGGTTGATTACCGGATTGTCTTAGACTCGCCTTATCCGGTGCTCTGGCGAGTAGCGCCCCGACTAGGTGTCGCCCGGTTCCAGACCGGCCGGGGTGCGGTCTGGAGGGACGTCGCCACTAAATTAAGCGGCGAGAGCGAATTCTTCTTCGCCAGTTATTGTTTTGCCCCTTTTAACGTGGTCTGGGCTACCACGGCTTGCAAACTATGTACCTACGGCCCTGTCGAATCCAGTCATCCCCGTGCAACACTATAGTATACGCGATTACACGCGAGATTTCAATGCCCGTTCCATCTGCCGGCGAGCGTCTCGTTCGGCCATTACCTGACGTTTGTCGTACTTCTTCTTACCCTTGGCGATGCCGATATCCACTTTTGCCTTGCCACGGACAAGCTTCAGCCGCACGGGCACGAGCGTATACCCCTCGGCCTCCTGATTCTTGCGCAGTTGATCGATCTGCCGTTTGTGGACCAGCAATTTCCGAGGGCGGTCGGGCTCATGATTGAAATAGGCGCCGGCCTGCTCATACGGCGAA
Source organism: Thermomicrobiaceae bacterium (assembly GCA_007133615.1). Taxonomy (GTDB): domain Bacteria; phylum Chloroflexota; class Chloroflexia; order Thermomicrobiales; family Thermomicrobiaceae; genus SLMJ01. The sequence continues at coordinate 3,762 of SLMJ01000066.1, forward strand.
ATATGCCCACCGACGAGCCAGAGTTCCCCGTTTTCAATCCGCGCGTAGGCATCGCGAATATTAACCTTGCCCTGACGGATCGATTTAATCTCTGATCCGACGAGCTCGATCCCCGCCTCGACTTCGTCTTCGATGAAATAGTCATGAAACGCCTTGCGGTTCGTTGTGACCACCTTGTGGCCGTTACTTTGAACCGTTGCCGGCTGTTTCTTCTTGCTCTTCTTCGCCATAGCTTCAAGTCTAGCCGCAACCGGGCATTGGAACAATCACGATGTTCCCTTTCGCGGGATGACATTGCCGCCGGGAACAGGCGCCACTACAATCTGCGGCATGTCTGAGAATGATCAGTACGCAGATATCTCACCATTCTACGATCTGGAGTTCGATTCCTTCGAGGATGATCTCGAACTCTATCTGGGTTATGTTCAGATCGTCGGCGGCCCGGTCCTCGAACTGGGGTGCGGAACCGGACGACTTCTGGAACCCATCGCCAACGCCGGCGTCGATATCGTCGGCCTCGACAATTCCGAATCGATGATCGCGCTCGCCCGCCAGCGTATCCAGGGCGGCAATCACTTGGACAGAATCTCCCTTGGTCAGGGGGATATGCGCGATCTGTCGAACCTGTACGATACCGCATTCCGGCTCGTGTTCGTCGCCATCAATTCGTTTCTTCATCTGGAGTCGCGAGATGACCAGCTCGCCGCCCTCCGCGAGGTTCGCAAAGTGTTGGATCGCGACGGCATCCTGGTCATCGACGTCTTCAACCCGACTCCGGAAACGCTCAGCCGCATGGATGATCGATACGCATTCGATGCCGAGTGGGAACTCGATTCTGGTAGTTCCGTGCAGCGATTCAGCAATCGCCAGATCGATCCGATCGACCAGATCGTGACGACACGGCTCTTCTACGACCTCGTCGATCAGCATGGCAATCTGACGCGACGCTCAACCAGCTACCAGATGCGTTATGTGCACCGTTTTGAACTGGAATTGCTACTGATGCACGCCGGTTTCGAGATCGAAGGGGCCTACGGATCCTACTCGCTGGATCCGATCAGCGCCGATTCGGAGCACCTGATCGTGGTTGCCCATCGGACAGCGAATCCCGGCGAAGATTAGCGATTATTCAAAGGCGTCGAAAAAATCGTTCAATCCCTCGTGGACCAGGTCAGCGATCTGTTGCTCACGCCAATGAGTGCCGTCCTCGCGCCCATCGAGAAATGCCCTGGCTTCCCAGGTGGCAGAAAGAAACGACCCCTCAACGATGACGGCGGGCATCTGCGCGGATTTCAGCATGTTCGAGTCCAGTTGATCGACCCAGTAGAGATCCGGTGACATCGGGTTCGGCTCACCGTTTAGTTGTTCTGGTTCCGCCATGCCCTCTCGCAATGGCTTGATGAGCGTGTCAGCCAGGAATCTATCCTTTGCTTCGTTACCCCAGATTGTCATCGTGTAATTGGTGTCAGGATCCGGAAGAGAGTTCAGGTGGATCGACACAAATGCATCGCCGTCGTGCTCGTTGGCAAATTCGGAACGAGCACCTAACCCGGTGTACGTATCGTCGACCCTTGTAAGGCAGACATCGGCTCCGCTCGAGACCAGTCGGTCCCGTAGCTTTCTTGATATTGGCAGCACAAGTTCTGATTCGGTGAGGTCGAACTGCGTGTTGACCGTTCCGAGGTCTTCACCACCGTGGCCGGGATCAACGATTATCATCTTGCCCGCGAGTGACGTATCGGCGTTGGGGTCGCCCTCAACACAGTACTCGCCATCAAAGTCGGTTGAGTCCGCGGCAGCCGATTCACCGGAACCAATCGGCATAGTTGGCACGGCATCCGGTTGATCGACGGCCATGTTGACAATCCCTGCCTGTTCGGCATCGGACCCGCCGGATCCAGCGTCGTCCCCGCCCCGACTGGCCATCACTCCATAACCAATCATGATCAGAGCCAGGCCGACTGAAATCGTAACGAAAAGGCGCATGAGTCCCTCTGGAAAGCACTTACAGAATCCGTGACGATGCCCCGCGTATCCCGTAATCTTATCGTAACTGCCGATCCATCTGACAATCATGCTCTGCAGCGCATTGCCTTACCGGCAATAAGTGACGCCGTGGACATTTGCTATAATCGCCGGACTATTGAGGGGAAGGAACCGGGGTTGATTCACGGCGTCGAAATCAAACAGCTCAAGACACACGCAGATGAACGTGGCTCGCTCACTGAACTGATCCGTCGCGACGATGAGTTTTTCGAAGGCTTCGGGCAGTGCTACGTCTCGGTCAGTTATCCGGGCGTGATCCGCGGCTGGCACTACCACAAGAAGCAGACGGATTACTTCACCTGCATTCAGGGAATGATCAAGGTCCCGCTATACGATATTCGCGAGGACTCCCCCACGCACGGTGAACTGAACGAGTTCTACATCGGCGAGGACAACCGGATCGTCGTCAAGATCCCGGTCGGCGTGCTCCACGGCTTCAAGAATGTCGGCGTCACACCGTGCTATCTCATCAACTTCCCGACTATGCCGTACGATCCGAACGATCCAGACGAATACCGAATCCCGCACGATTCGCCGGACATTCCCTACGACTGGGACCTCAAGTTCCATTAGGGAGTGACACCAGTGTCCGAATCTCCATCGCCGTACCCGGATCAGATCGAGACCCATCCGGTGTCTGCGCCGGTCGATGCCACGGTAACGCTGCCGGGATCGAAGAGCATTACCAATCGCGCGTTAATCATCGCCGCCCTTGCAGACGGACATTCCACCCTGGAACAGGCTCTCTTCAGCGACGATACCCGGTACATGGCCGACTCCTTGCAGCGGCTCGGAATCGCCGTCGATTCCGACCAGGCGGCAGAACGATTCCAGGTTGACGGTCGGGGTGGGAAGATTCCTGCAGATCATGCGTCGCTGTTTATCGGGAACTCGGGCACCAGTGCGCGTTTCCTGACTGCGCTGCTGGCACTCGGCAACGGCACCTTTCACCTGGATGGCGTTGAACGAATGCGCCAGCGCCCGATTGCTCCGCTGCTGAGTGCATTGACAGACCTTGGTGTCGACGCATCGTCGGACAATGGCGACGGATGTCCTCCGATCACTGTCACATCCAGCGGACTCTCGGGCGGAACAGTCAGAATGGCTGGCGATACCAGCAGCCAGTACTTCACGGCGCTTCTAATGATTGCACCGCTTACTTGTTCCGGGTTGGAGATTCAGGTCGAGGGGGATCTCGTCTCCAAGCCGTATCTGGATATGACGATCGCAACGATGAACGACTTCGGCGCGACCGTTCGGAACGACGACTACCAACGCTTCCAGATTCCGGGTGGTCAGTCGTACTCCGCGCGGTCGTATGCGATCGAACCCGATGCCTCGGCCGCGTCATATTTCTTCGCCCTTGCCGCGGCAACTGGTGGAACGGTCCGGGTCATGAATCTGGGCGATGGATCAGTTCAAGGGGATGTTGACTTCGTCGACGTTCTGGAACAAATGGGGTGTCGCGTGGAGCGTGAACCAACGTCGATCACCGTCCATGGTCCGGAGCGACTGCACGCCGTGGATGTCGACATGAACGCGATCTCGGATACAATGCCGACCCTCGCGGCCATCGCACCGCTGGCGGACGGACCGGTAACGATCCGCAACGTCGAGCACGTCCGCCACAAGGAAACGGACCGGATCCACGCGGTTGTCACCGAGTTGCGTCGGATGGGCATCGAGGTCGAGGAGACACAGGATGGACTCACGGTTCAGCCTGGATCACCACGACCAGCCACGATCCAGACCTATGATGACCACCGCATGGCGATGAGCTTCGCAATCCTGGGGTGTACAAGACCGGGAATCGTTATCGACGATCCTGGTTGCGTGGCCAAGACGTTTCCGGACTTCTTCGAACGACTCGAACGCGCGGTCGGACGCTAGTCCGACGGTTTCACTGCGGTTATTCCATACATCAGCGGAATGGCGGGGATTTCCGGCGGAGTAACCCATTTTCCGCGCTCATCCTGCAGCATTCCCGGGATATGGCCGGAATTGGAGTACGGATACTCCTCGAAACGGTCGATTACCAGGCCAGCTCCCAGTAAAGCCTTGAGAATATCGGCTATCCCCCAGTTGAACTCGTAACTGGGATGAGGGTTCTCAAACTTCTGAGTGCCCGGCAGCTCCGAATCCGGAGACGCCTGCTGGAGCTCGGTCGCGACGTAATCTCCGACCCCGTCTTCCCAGACCCAGAGTGAACCCGAGCCATCGAAGCCTGAGTACGGGAACTTCAGCGTCCAGTCATCATCGAAACACAGCGACATCGGGTGGAAATCAACGACAACGAGCTTCCCGCCCGGCTTCAGCACGGACGAGATTCCTTTCGCCCAGGTCTTGAGATCAGACAGCCAGATGATGGCACCGTACGAGCAGAAAACGATGTCGAAGGTTTCACCGTCGGCCTCCGTCTCTTCCAGCCAGTCGTACACGTCAGCACGCACAAAGTCAGCAGGAACTCCACTGTCCCGGCTCAACTGCTGCGCGAACTCGATGGCTGTGTCCGAAATGTCCACTCCCACTGCGACTGCACCCAGCTGCACCAGGCTCAACGTATCCTGTCCAGAATTGCACTGAAGATGCACAACTCGTTTCCCGGCGATGTCACCGAGCAGTTCTCGCTCCTCGGCGTACAGCTTGTTCCCGCCGTCCCGGTAGAACGCAGCCTGATCGCCCTTGTGACTGTTGTGGGCCTCTGTCGCGACATTCCAGGATTGCCGATTACCCTCGTGCAGATCGCGTTGCGGAGTGGTCATCAGATCAATTCCAGCCCTGGTTCGAGATGATCCAGCCGCGCCGATCGGTTCATCAGGTAAAGGTCCGCGAGGAGAAGCATCATCATGGCTTCGGCGACCGGAACGACGCGTGGACAGATTGATGGATCGTGGCGTCCCTCGACCAGAACCGTTCGATCGTTGCCGTGAATGTCAGCGGTGCGCTGATCCTGGGCAACCGAAGACGTCGGTTTCACCGCGAGACGGGCAACGATCTGCTCGCCGCTGGAGATACCACCCAGTGTCCCGCCAGCATGATTGGAGACGGTGCGCACCCGGCCGTTTTCCATGTAGAACTCATCGTTGTGATCGTGGCCTCGCATCCGAACGGCTTTGAACCCTTCCCCGATCTCCACACCCTTGATCGCCGGAATACTCAGCATAGATTGACCGATGATCGCATCAAGCTTGTCCGCGGTGGGCTCACCGAGTCCCACCGGAACGTTATCTGCCCGAACTTCAACGATCCCGCCAACGCTGTTTTTCGATTCCTTTGCGTCGGTGATTGCCTGAACCATCTTTTCGGCAGCGACCGGGTCTGGACAGCGCACGAGATTCTGATCGATCTGCTCCCGCTCGAAGCTCTCCATCTCGATTCCGGCGAGTTCTTTCACGAAGGCGTAGACATCAACACCGATGTGAGCCAGCAGTTTCCGAGCAATCGCACCTGAGGCAACTCGACCCCACGTCTCCCTGGCGCTGGAGCGTCCACCACCCCGGTGATCGCGATGACCGTACTTCATCCAGTAGGTGTAATCAGCATGTCCCGGCCGAAACATGTCCCGGATGACGTCGTACTTGGTTGAGTCCGCGTCCTTGTTGTACGTAATCAGCGAGATCGGAGCGCCGGTTGTCCTGCCCTCGAAAACTCCGGACAGAATCGTGACCCGATCGCCTTCACTGCGCGGAGACGTGACTTTGCTCTGTCCCACCCGGCGGCGATCAAGGTCGTGCTGTATCTCTTCTTCGGATATCTCCAGTCCCGCAGGACACCCGTCCACGACTGCGCCGAGTGCAGGGCCGTGTGATTCTCCCCAGGTCGTCACGCGAAATGTTCGGCCGTAGGTACTCGCCATCTAGTGTCCCCTTATGATTTTCAACAACGTCTACCGCTCCAGATGCATCCCGTTCGTCTGGAGCCACTCTCCATACAGGTAGTAATCCTGTTTCGGCACGCGTTCGAACCCGTAACGCTCGTACAAAAAGCGGCTTCGCTCGTTCCGGGCCTGAGTGCTCAATCCAATTCGTTTTGCCCCGCTCTGGGCCATCACGAGTAGCGCATACTCGAGTGACTCCAGTCCGATGCCTTGCCCTTGCAACTCGGGCAAGACCGCGATCCGATCCAGGTGACCCCAGGATCGGAACAATGTGACCCCGATGTAGCTAACCAGTCTTCGCTGAGCGTCAAACCCGCCGTAGATCTTCACTCCGCGCGCCCGACCATAGTTCAGAAATTCGCCTTCGCTATTCCACCAGAGCCAGGGAAACGCCTGGTGATCCAGATCGATCAGTGCCTCCAGATCATCCTGGCGTAAAACCAGCATTTCGCGGAATTCCAGATTGAACGAATCCGGACTCAGGTTCGGTATCGACGGAAGCTCATAAATCATGATGTGCTCGAGCAGTTCAAACCCGGCTCGCTCATAGAGTCTCGGATTCCTCGATTCATGGTGTTCGCTCAGCAGTGCGAGTTCCAGGCCGTGCTCGCTTGATGCAGCAGCAAACGACCGGAGCAGGTCTGCGGCGACCCTTCGGGCCGAAAGCTCCAGCACGGAAGAGACATCGGTTCGGTGTCGCCACGGGCCGGCAATAAGGTACTCGCCAGTCTCGGGAATCCAGTGGGAGAGATCGGGATACTGCTCGACGACATTACGGATCGCCGGTCGATCAAACCGGGACGTCCAGCCGGGTCGAATTCGATGAGCATCATCCCGGGTAATCGGGAGAATCTCCGCCCCTGATTCGGTTTCACCTGTTCGCGAGTTCACCATACGATTACGCCAAACACCCTGGATGCGCTGCATCACCGTTCGATCCTGACAGACTCCAGTCCCAGAATACCCATCGAGGTCGTCTCCAGCCCTTGCACGTGGTCAGCTACCAGAATGTAGTCAACACTGTGATAGAGCGGTATCACGACTCCGCTCTCGAGAATTCGACCATGAGCCTCCAGCAGCAGGTCTTTGCGTTCTTCGCTGTCGGACTCCACGACCGCCTGGTCCAGCAGGGAATCTACTTCAGGATCACTGAATCGACCATAGTTATCCGGACTCTCGGAATGAAAGAGCGCTCGAAGGAACGAAACGGGGTCCGGGCCATCCGCAACCCAGGAGAGAACGAATACTGGCAAACGCCCGTCCTCCATGTCCTCCATGTAGTCCGACCAGCGCAGTTGAACCACCTCGACGGGAAGGTCGAGTTCCTGCTCTATGAAATGCTTCATGGTGACCGGGATGCCGCCACCGGACGAGTAGATCGTCAACTGGTCAAAATCGCCGGGCACATCCGCAGATCCCAGGCTCTCGACCGCACGCTCTGGATCGAACTCATACTGGTACGGATCCAGAACATGATCGATCATCTCTGGCGGTAGGACCCCTTGCGCTGTCTGCACCCGGCCTTCGAGCATAACGTTCGTTATGTCATCTCGCGGAATGCTGTGCGCCAGCGCTTGTCTGAACGACTGTTGATCGAATGGTGGTTCTTCGGCATTTATCAACACGAAGCTGGTGCTCAACAGAGATTCTTCCCTGAGCGTTCCCGGAATGGGACTGTCTTCATACTCAACCCGGTCCAGAACCGACAACGGAACGTGAACGTAATCGATCTCTTCAGTCTCGTATAGCTGCATCTGTCCGACGGCTTCGGCACCGATGCGAATCTGGACCTCCTCGAGGAATGGTGGAGCAACATACCCATCATGCGCGGCGAGCGTAATCTGGCGGTCTGGATCCCATTCGGCCAGACGAAACGGCCCACTCCCGTTCGGGTCCTGCCACCAGTCGTCTCCGGCAACCGCAGGTGCCTGATCCACATCCACGAGCAGCGTCGAAGGATTGCTCATGCGTTCGAGAAAGTCCACGACTCCACGCTCTAGCGAGATCTCCAGCGTGTGGTCATCGATAACGACGATGCCGGGGATGTCCTCCCGCTCACCATCCATACGCTCCTGCGCCCCTTCGATGTCATCGAGATAGTTTCGAGACGGAAGCGCATCGCCGTCTCCACCCATCAGTGCGGGGTCGGCTGCTCGCTCAAGCGAGGATTTTATGTCATCGGCAGTGATCGGACTGCCATCATGAAACGCGATGTCTTCGTGCAACGTGAATCGGTACAGGCGACCGTCTGGATGCACCTCTACCTGCCGGGCGAGATCCGGTGATGGTTCCATCGAGGAATCGAGACGGACGAGTCCGCGAAACAGCTGCCGTGCCAGAAATGCCGAGCTGGTATCACGCACAAGTGCGGGGTCGAGCGTTGTTGGTGGATCAGAGGAACCCGCCATACGAAAAACCTGATCGGAAGAACGTTCCTCCGGAACATCCCGCCGTTCGCGGCCGGTGATTACAGTCCAGCCGTCGTCTCGTTCCTCAACCTCGGCTTCGGGAGTCGGATCAGATGGTTCCGTCTCTGGTTGCTCGGGGACGTCGCCGTCTTCGACCGCGGTCGGGCTGTCAGGCGTCTCGTCGACTGAATCATCGAACGGGTTGTCGCAAGCAGATAGCAGCAACGCCAGAACAGCAATCAGCAACACGCTGATTAGCCGGCGTCGATCAACGGGACTGGCTGAAATGGAGCAGAAGCAGCAGTCATTCATGAATGTTATTGTAGCAATATGTCCCGCTGATCAGCGCAGAATGCCGGCAAGGTCCTGTGCCGGTCGAATCACAACTGCACAACAGCTATACTCGAAGCCTGCGATTGCTGTCACCGGGAACGGGCACAGGTGACTGGCAAATGCTTGCCCGGCGAAAACAGACTGGTCAGCGATGACAGGAAAACCATCCAGAGCATCTTCTCGACCACAACGAACTGACGCACAGGAGACCGGGCGCTTCCGCTCCGAACGTTCGCGTGCGCTGGCGCCGGCAAGCTGGAGCCTCGCCGTCATCGCGGTCCTGCTCATCGGCGTTCTAACCTATTTCATGACGTTGACGACTCGGCCGGAAATCTCCGAAATCTCGCCCGACCCGAATTCCTCGCAGCCGCCCGGAGATGTAGCGATCGGCGCGACGATCAACTCCCAGAGGTCGATCGAAGAGGCGCTCCTGCTGATCGATGATGAAGAAGTGATTCCTGAATTGCACGATGAAGGCGATTCCAGGTGGCGTATCGAGCATGAACAGGTGTTCGAGCGTGGCGAGCGCGCTATTACGCTCAAGGTGACGGATTCCTCGGGCAGAACAACCGAACACTCCTGGACGTTCGAGGCTGGCGGCGACCTGATCGACCCTCGCCTGGCGCTGCTCTCTCCACCGCAGGATGCGCTGCTTGCTCCGGGCGACAACGGCGTCGTGATCCAGGCGACGACGTTCGCGGATATCGACTCTGTCCAGATCACGTTTGACGGTGAGCCGATCAATGCCGAGATCGAAGACATGGGGACCGGAACCGAGTACAGCAACCAGGATGATCTCCCGATCTACGATTGGCAGATCCGGGCGGATTCACGTCTCCAGGGCGGCGGAACACAGGTCGACGCGGAGATAACCGACGAATTCGGTGCGACAACGACTGCCTCCTGGACATTGCGAATCGTCTGGGACGAAGACGACGCCAACGCGCGATTTTTCCGGGACACGGGTGAGTACCTCGTCGAGCCGTTCCTGAGTTACTGGGAAGACAACGACGGTGAGACCACCATCGGGTCGCCCGTTGCTGCACCACTCGCCGATGAGAACGGCGCACAGATGCAGTACTTCAAGTTCGCCCGGCTCGAACTGGATGAAGACGGCGATGTCCATCGTGGCCTGATCGGGCGAGAGATGTTCGGAGAGCCAGAGAATCCTCCTGATCGAGCGCCGGGAAGCGGTGCCCGTCAGTTCGAGGCAACCGGACACTTCATTGTCGGAACGATTCGAGATTTCTGGGAGGACAACGGCGGGCTCGAAGTGTTCGGGTATCCGGTCAGTCAGGAATTCGAGACCGACAATGGCTACGCTCAGTACTTCGAACGGGCACTAATCGAGGTGAGCCAGTTTGGCAGCCACGAGTTCGTGGAATTGGCTCCACTCGGTGAGCGTCTCTATAACTCGCGCACCCAGGAATCCGGTCAGGCTCGACCGGATGATGACGGCGACTGATCAAGCGGACCGACTAAGTTCAGACTCCAGTTTCGAGACCGTTTCATCAACGCTTATGCTCGACGTATCGATTCTGATCGTCGCCGCTTCACGCGCCGATCCCAGACGTGCTCGTTGCTGTTTGAACAGCCACTCGGGCCAGTCCGGGCTTCTCCGTTGCCGCACCACGTCCAGCGAGACATCGAGATATATCAGCGCATCGGGGTCCCGACGCGCCCAGAGGCGTGATACCGCCGAATGCTCCTGCCCGACGACGTAGGCGTCGTATCCGCGCTCACAGAGCGCCTGCGCTATTGTCGACTTCCCGGAACCACAGGTTCCGACGACTGCGACTTTCACAGGTACCGCCTCATTGAGGGGAGGCTACTCCCGCAGAGGAATCGAGTAGTTTATGCGTCGAATCGGCTGGCTCGCAACTCCGGGTCCGAGATAGACCACCAGCACGGTCATATCGTCTGCTGGCCGTCCTCCATCAGCGTCCACCGCGGTCTCCAGAATCCGGTCAGCAATCTCCTGCGGGGTCCGGCCCGTTCGGAAGCTTGCTTCGACTGTACCCGCAAGATCGAATTCCTTACCCTTCTTGCGGGATCCGGCACCAGCCACGCCGTCCGTGACGATCACAGCTGAGATACCTTCCGAGCAGGGGAATTCGAGAACGCGCGGTCGAGTGTGGTGATAGAGACCGATCCGTCCGCCCGAATCGTCTACTTCCTGCGCAACGCCATCCTGAACGAGCACCATCGGAACTTCGCTATTCCGGGTAAACAGGACACTCCTCGTTGAAAGGTCGACGGATACGATATCGAGCGCCGCCGACACTTTCCCGGATCGGTGAGCGAAGAGAAAATCATGAGTTGCCCGCGCTGCGGCACCGTCACGAACTCCTTCGTTGAGAAGCGCAACCGCTCGCCCGGCAACCAGCAGACTCAATGCTTTTGCGCCAGGGCCGCTTCCCTGGCCATCTGCGATGACAGTCGAGAAACCGCCACGTGGCCGTTCGATGATTTCGACAGTATCGCCGCTCTCGCGAGAGGCATATTTGTGCGTCTTCGCAACCGCGAGTTCGATGGTTACAGGCAATTGGGGCTACTCCCTGTCCGTCTGGCGAGTCTGCCGGTGTCCATAGTTCGCTTGATAATACTCGGTGAAGCGTGCATCCCGAATCGCTCTCCACCAGTTCTCATTCTGCCGATACCATTCAACCGTCGCAGCAATCCCGGAATCGAACTCCCATTTTGGTGACCAGCCGAGCGAGCGCAGTTTGTCGGACGAAAGCGCGTACCGACGGTCATGGCCCGGACGGTCCGTTACGTGGGTGATCAGATCGTCCGATCCGCCGAGAAGATCAACGACCGTCCTGGCAACGTGGAGGTTCGTGTGCTCTTCGTCTGATCCGATGTTGTAGACCTCGCCCGACTCTCCCCGGAGGAGGGCGGTGTGAATGCCGCTGCAATGGTCTTCGGCGTGAATCCAGTGACGCACTTGCAGGCCGTCTCCGTACACCGGGATCGCCTGGCCCTCCATCACATTCGTGATCATCAGCGGAATGAACTTCTCGGGATACTGGAACGGACCATACGTATTCGAGCCGCGCGTTATGACAACGTCCACGCCATGCGTCTCATGATAGGCAATTGCCATCATTTCCGCGCCGGCTTTGCTCGCAGAATACGGGTTCCGTGGATGGAGCGGATCGGACTCGACCGACCGCCCGTCGAGTACCGCGCCGTAGACCTCATCGGTACTCACCTGAACCATTCGCGTCGATGGAAACTGTCGAACAGCTTCCAGCAAAACCCACGTGCCGTGCACGTTCGTCTCTATGAAACTAGCTGGTTCCAGCAGAGATCGATCCACATGCGTTTCTGCCGCGAAGTTGACGACCGCGTCGCACCCTTCGATCGCATCCGCCACGGCCGCTGCGTCGCAAATGTCCCCCTGGATGAACCGGTAGCGTCGATCGCCTTCGAATCGCCGGAGATTCTCTCGATTCCCCGAGTACGTGAGCTTGTCGAAGACGCGCACCTCGCTCACGGTGTTCTGATCCAGAAGCCACGAGACGTAGTTGCTTCCGATGAAGCCTGCTCCGCCCGTGACAAGGATGATCTGGCGATCACCTGACACTACCTGCCTCACTCTCCCGACCGATCTAACGACACATGCATTCCGGAAACCCGGTTACATCGATCTAACAGGTCAAGTTTATACGACAGGCTTCCCCGATGAGTTCCGATTACTGACAGTTCTGAACAGGGGACTGAAGTACTTTCGTCAACGTCTGGTAGAGTACTGCTACGTCCATACTCGGGTACTTTGCATGTGCGAACGTACGGCCCTTTTCAAACGTACACGCCTACCGCAATTGCCGGCAAAACGTACCGAGTACTCCATACGCATGTACGGATGGTGAATGACAATAGTACTAAAGCACCAGGGACTTACCCTTGATTACGCGCTCGCAACCGAGTACTCTATTCCTAGTCGGCTGCAATCGGTCAATGAACAATAAACAGACCGATCTGCCGAATTCTAATGAGTTAGACAGAGTTTCGCTGGGGCAGTTATTACTACTCGAAAGGGAGGAAAGTACTGATGAAATGGAAGAGCCGGAAGCGACGTTAGTCATCCGATATTCATTCTGAAACTTTGACCTGGTACCAGAAAGGGAGCGCTCGGTGAAGTTCTGGAAGTGGCGCTAAGCGTCGATCACCCCTTTTGAATCTTGAGACTCATCGACACATGCGGAGGAAGGGAGCACTCGGTGAAGTTCTGGAAGTGGCGCTAAGCGTCGATCACCCCTTTTGAATCTTGAGACTCATCGACACATGCGGAGGAAGGGAGCACTCAGTGAAGTTCTGGAAGTGGCGCTAAGCGTCGATCACCCCTATTTGAATCT
>SLMJ01000271.1 GCA_007133615.1 Thermomicrobiaceae bacterium
CCAGAGGACTGCTGCTTGTCCGGATCATTGCGGGTGAGATCCGGGCTGATGACCTCGTAGCTATGCCCGAGATCGGTCGATTTGTGAACGAACTGTGATGCGACATACATCGTCTTCGGATCGTGTGGAGAGAACTCCAGCGGGAACGTCCACTGGAAGCGGTACTTCAGATGAATCGCGCCAGCGCCCATACCGTGAACCTCAGGCCACGGCGTGACGTTGCGACGCTGATCCTCTTCCGGATCCCATTTCAGCAGGCGTCCGTGGCCAAGGCCGGTGCCGATTCCGCCGCCGAACACGTTGTGCGGCGGTTCCGGCTGAACCCGCATGTAGCCACTCTCGCCACCACCCGGCTCGTAGTAGTTCTTCCAGCTGATCGCTCCCTCTGCGTCCGCCATCGGAAGACGCATAGCGAAGTTGTCCTGCTGCGAACCGTAGATCCGGTATGGGAAATGGTTGTCTGCTTCAACGTGATAGAACTGCGCAGTCGGCTGGTTCATACAGGTTGACCAGGACTGACCACCATCCAGCGAGACGACCGCACCGCCGTCGTTACCTTCGATCATCCGGTTTGGATCCTTCGGATCGATCCAGAGATCGTGGTTGTCACCGTGTGGCGTCGGTATCTGCGTCCAGGTCTTTCCGCCGTCGACCGACTTCAGGAACTGCAGGTTACAGATGTAGGCGGTCTCGGGGTCTTGCGGATCGGCATAGATGTGCATGTAATACCAGGGCCGCCGTCCGATATCGAGGTCACTGTTGACTTGAGTCCAGGTCTCGCCATAGTCATCGGTACGGAACACACCCGCGTTCTCGGCTTCGATTTGCGCGTAGACCCGACCGGCCTTTGCGCCCGAGACGGCGACGCCGCTCTTGCCCCAGATGCGCTCAGGCATTCCCGGCTTATCAGTCAGCTCTTCCCAGGTATCCCCGCCATCCATCGAGCGCCAGAGACCCGAATCTTCGCCGCCACTGGTTGCACCGTGGGGCAGTCGCTGACCCTGCCAGATCGTGGCGAAGATGATCCGGGGGTTGTTCGGATCCATGGAGATATCGACGGCACCAGCTTTGTCGCTCTTGTAGAGGACTTTCTCCCAGGTCTTGCCACCGTCGAGCGTGCGGTACACTCCGCGTTCCTCGTTCTGCCCCCAGGCGTGCCCGAGCGCAGCGACGAACACGATATCCGGGTTCGTCGGATGAATCTCGATCTCGCCAATGTGGCGCGTTTCCTTCAGCCCGACGTTAGTCCACGTCCGGCCACCATCGGTCGATTTGTACACACCATCGCCGTGGGAGACGTTGCTCCGGATCGCAGTCTCTCCAGTGCCGGCGTAGATGACATTGGGGTCGGACTTCGACACGGTAAGCGCACCGACCGCCGAGGTGTTGAAGAAGTCGTCGGAGATGTTCTCCCAATGCGATCCAGCGTTGGTGGTTTTCCAGACTCCACCGGCACAGGCGCCGAAGTAGAAAGTACCCTTTTCTTCCGGGTGACCTGCTACTGCGACGACTCGGCCGGCACGATGAGGGCCGACGAGGCGCCATTCGAGCGAACTAAACGCTTCTGATGCCACGGGCGTTGCTCCTTTCGGACTGACACTCCCTCCCGGGAGCATCGAGTGACCCTTTGAACTGATTGCATCAACGTACTCAGACCATTGTTCACAGCATCGCGAGGCTGTCAACGAGATCAGTCAACCGCATGGACCGCCGACTCCAGCGCGGAAAGCAGTTCATCCACCGCCGCGTCATCCATCGCCGTCGAGATGTTCCCCATACCGTCCGGGGTAAGCATGACGCCGCGTGCCATCAGCTCGTGATAGATCGCATTCGCACGCCGGGTTTCGTCAGCATCACGCCAGGCATCCCGGTAGTTTCTCAGTTGACGAGTATTCGGATGCAGGCGGAACATGTTGGACAACCCGGTGAGCTGCCAATCTACTCCAAGTCGCTGGAACATCGCGTTGCCTTCGTTGCGAACTCGATCACCAAGCTGGGAAAGTCGCTCGTACTCGGCGTCAGTCATCATCTGCATGGCCGTCAGACCAGCAATCATCGTCACCGGGTTTCCGTTGAACGTCCCGGCATGCGGCAGTTTCGGACCGGTTCGGGACGGGCTGAAGTAATCGAGCACATCTGCCCGACCGCCAATCGCACCAACCGGGAAGCCGCCCCCGATAATCTTTGCGATGGTTGTCAGGTCCGGATCTCCTCCGAGCAGAGATTGCACCCCACCCTTTGCCAGACGGAAACTCATCACTTCGTCGAAAATCAGCAGAATCCCGTGCTTCCGGGTGACATCCCGCATTGCCTGCAGAAACTCGGGCTCGGCCGGCATCAGTCCAGCGCGTTGTGGAAGGGGATCGATCACGACAGCGGCGAGCGTATCGGCATCGCGTTCGATCAGCCGCACACTGTTTTCAATGTCGTTGAACTGCAGGACGGTCACATCTGAAACACCCGGATGTCCCGGGTAGAAGGGAACTGCGTTCGGCTCCTCCACCGGTCCCCATTGGTCCGGCCCTGGGGCCTGGCTGACTTCAACGGCGTCATACGCACCGTGGTAGCAACCCTCAAATTTGGCAATCCGTGAGCGACCGGTAAACGCCCGGGCAACTTTGACGGCCATCATGACGGCTTCGCTGCCGGAGTTCGTGAAGCGCACCTGCTCGATCGAATCGACCCGCTCGGCAAGCAGAGACGCGAGCTCGATCTCCCAGGGCGTGGGTAGCCCAAAGGCTGTCCCTTCAGATAGCTGCTCCTGAACGGCGGCCGCAATCCGGTGGTTCGCATGCCCATGGATCAGCGAAGTGTAGTTGTTGACGAAATCGATCCGGGAGTCGCCGTCGGCATCGGTCACCCGATAGCCTTGTCCGGAGACGGCATAGGTAGGTCTGGGACTCGTCCAGACACTCTGGCGGGTGTTGCCGCCGGGCAAAACGGTCTGCGCCTGATTGAATAGCGATGCCGCACGGGAATCGTCTTCAAGATATCGCGACCCTGCTGGTTTCGAGGTCATTATTGGAAACCTTTCATGGTCTCTATTCGTGGCTGCCCTGTCTGCGATTCTACGCCAGAAATGCCATCTTCGGGTCGCTGGCTCTCGAGCGATTGATAAAATCGGTGTAGATTCGCTGGCACCCGGGCGTAAACGCTTCACCGGGTGAATCGGCGACCAGGAGACAAGGACAGATCACCATGAGCGGGAACGATCGAAAACGCGTGCTGATGCTGCTTTCGCCGCAGAGCTACCGCAATGCCGCATTTCTTAAGGCGAGCGAGCGGCTCGATCTCGACGTGATCAAAGCCATTGACGTTCCCGAGGCGCTTGCTCGGGAATGGGGTGTTGAACTCGGCATCGAGTTCGGTAAGCCAGACGAAGCGGAGCCGAAGCTCATCGAGCACCTGAGTGATCAACCACCTGACGCGGTGATCTCGCTCGACGACAGCGCGACATTGCTGGCTTCGCGGGTGGCCGCACGGCTGAACCTGCCACACAACGCACCAGATGCGGCCGTTGCTGCGCGTGACAAGTGGATCATGCGGCAACGTCTCTACGAACACGGCGTTCGGGCACCGCAGGCGCAGCGATTCGATCTGGACGCTGAACCAGCGGAAGTGGCAGAACACGTGCGGTTTCCCTGTGTGGTGAAGCCGAATCTGCTCTCTGGCAGTCGCGGGGTCATCCGGGCCGACAATCCCGATGAACTGACCAAGGCGTTTCATCGGACACGTGAGATTCTGAAAGGCGACGGGTTTGCCCGTGAGACGGCCGGGATCCTGATCGAGGATTACCTTCCCGGAATCGAAGTGGCGCTCGAAGGAATCCTCACGGACGGTTCGCTACAAGTGCTTGCGTTGTTCGACAAACCGGACCCACTGGAAGGACCATACTTTGAGGAGACAATTTACACTACGCCGTCAAAACTCCCCGAAGAAGTTCAGGAAGACATTGCTCGCAGCACCGAGCGGGCCTCGGCGGCACTGGGCCTCCGAACGGGGCCGGTACATGCTGAGCTCCGCATCAACGAAGATGGCGCATGGATCATCGAGATCGCCGGACGATCAATAGGCGGGCTCTGCTCGACCATTCTCGAGTTTGGCACCGGGCAATCGCTTGAAGAACTGATTCTCCGGCATGCGATCGGGGAACAGATTACCGGGCAGTCGCGATCGGATAATGCGGTCGGGGTCATGATGATCCCGATCCCGAAGCAGGGGATTCTTCGGGAAGTAACGGGTGTTGAAGATGCACGAAAGGTTCCAGCAGTAACCGGCGTCGAGATTTCCGCGAAGATCAACCATCCGATCGTTCCGCTGCCGGAGGGGTCGAGTTATCTCGGCTTCATCTTTGCGCAGACGGATGATGTCGATAAGGTCGAAGCGGCGCTGCGCTCCGCACATGAGCTGCTGAATTTCCGAATCAGCAGTCAGATCAGGCTGTCAGCGCAATCGGCTTCGTCAAGTTGATGTGGCAGTTACTTCTTCTGCCGTGGAGCGCCGCCCTTCTGGCCGCCGCCTCCGCCGCTTGTCGCACCGGCTGGCTCCCAGCCCTCCGGCATCTGAGCACCTTCACCGAAAAAGAACTCCTCCATGTGTTCACGGAGTACTTTTCGATCATTGGGGTCGGCCGGATTCAGCGCGTAATGGTTGATCATGATCGTCTGATGCTCGCGCCACATTTCCCAGGCCTGGGCCGAGATTTCGTTGTAGATACGCTCGCCCAACGGGCCGGGGATGGGCTGCTGTTCGAGCCCGGGCAACTCTCGTTGGAATTTGTTGCAGAAAACCGTTCTTGCCATCACTGTATCCTCAATCTCAAACCAGACGCGTCCGTTCGAAGCCTACGTGAGTCTGCGATTCGATGTCAATCAGGCATGATCGGCGGAACCTCATGAGTTCGCCTCGATTGGTGTTCTTCGGCACGCGCTGCTTCTTCGCCGATCACGTGTTCGACCAGTTGATTACCCACGGCTACGAAATTACCGCACGCATTGTTCCGGGATACCGGAGCGCACCAAAGCCGTTCCAAGCGCTGGACGGGAGGGCGCGCTCCTTCGGAACATCGCTGCCAATTGTCGGCAACACGGTGAGCGACGGCATGTCACGCCGTCCGGAACCAGTTCCAACGATGATGGTGCACGATCATCATTCGTCGGAGACGATCGGAATGCTCGCTTCGTTCAATGCCGACATAGCTATCGTATGCTGTTACCCGGCCCGGCTGCCGACGCGCGCGATTGCCTGCACGCGTCTGGGGGGCCTCAACATCCATCCATCGCCTCTACCGGCCTATCGCGGCCCGGAACCACTCTTCTGGATGTACCGCGATGGCGTTGAGACCGGAGGGGTGTCGATTCACAGACTTACGCCCGATCTGGATACCGGGGATCTGGTCGCACAGGAGCCGATCAGTATCGACATCGGGAAGCCGGGGGATGAGCTGTGGCGCGAGTCAGCCGAACTATCCGCTCGGCTGCTGCTTGGCCTGCTCCCCGAGCTGGAGGGCCGACTGCGCACGGCAACGCCTCAAGCATCACGTGGAGCCAGCTATCAGTCCTGGCCAACGAGTGATGATCTCCTGATCGATCCGCTCGAATGGGACGCCTCGCACCTGTTTCACTTCTGCCGTGGAGTATTACCTCTTGGATATGCGCCGTCGATTAGAACGCCGCATGGGTATCGCGAGATTGTCCGAGTTGACGGTTATGTCGACTCAACCTCGAACGACGAATCTGCATCGCAGCACGAGGAAGCTTTGATTACCTGCCGCACTGGCGCCGTTTCAGCACGACTGGCCACGGGTTGAGTGGGTCGTCATCACTTGATTTCGCTCCGCCAGTAGTCCAGTACATCCCGAACAGTCTGTTCAAGTGGAATGGTGGGTTCCCAGCCAGTGGCGATGCGCAGGTGCTCAGCATTGCCTCGAAACTCCGGGACCTCGGACGGGCGCATGCGTTCCGGATCGGTTCGAACCTCGATCGGAACCGTGGCATTGTCGATCAGCATTTGAAGAATCTCGCGAATGCGGACTCCCCGTCCAGAGGCGATGTTGAAGACCTGCCCCGCATGCTCAGGCGCGGCAAGTAGCGAATAGGCCCGGACGACGTCACGGACGTCCAGGAAGTCGCGAATCGGCTCGAGATTTCCAACGAGAACGACTGGCTCAGCAAGTCCGGCTTCGACTTCGGCGATCTGTCGGGCAAAACTCGAGACAACAAAGCGATCGTCCTGACCCGGCCCAACGTGGTTGAACGGTCGAGCGCGAACAATCTTCATCCCGTAACTGGCAACGTACTGGCCGGCATAGAGGTCCTGCGCGGCCTTGCTGCTTGCATACGGGTTGTTCGGCCGAAGCGGCTGCTTTTCATCGATCGGGACGGCGTCAGGATCGACTGCGCCGTAGATTTCGGCCGAGCTCACGCTGACGATAACCGGATCAATTTCCGCCGCACGGCAGCCTTCGAATAGATTGATCTGCCCGACGGCGTTAGTAATCAACGTTTCGGCCGGTGCCGTGAACGCGCGCGGCACGTGAGACTGCCCCGCCAGATGGAAGACAATCTCTGGCTGGTAGCGCTCGAGGACACGTCGAGTGAGGTCGGCATCTCGAAGATCGCAGACAAGCAAGCGCCCTCCGTCGCTGGGAGGGCGTTTACGAGATGCGAGACCGGTTACTTCATACTCGCCGGCCCGGGTGAGATACTCCGTCAGGTGACGCCCAACGAAGCCACTGGCGCCGGTTATCAGAACCCGTTTCAATCCGCAGGTCTCACAATCAGTCTGACGCCTAATCGTGCGTCAATGCACCAAGCCCGGCTTCGTCGCGCAGCAACGCCGCTTTGTCAGTTCGCTCCCACGGGAGATCCAGGTCCGGGCGGCCGAAGTGACCATAAGCAGCCACCTGCTGGTAGATCGGCCGGCGAAGGTCGAGGTCGCGAAGAATCGCACCAGGCCGGAGATCAAAATGCCGGTTGATCAGCGTCTCGATCCGTTCCTCGTCCACCTTCGCTGTGCCAAAGCATTCGATATGCACCGAAACCGGTTCGGTCACGCCAATCGCGTAGGAAACCTGTACCTCGAAGCGGTCCGCCAGCCCAGCGGCAACAATGTTCTTGGCGACGTAGCGGGCGGCGTATGCGCCGGAGCGATCGACCTTCGTCGGATCCTTCCCGGAGAACGCGCCACCACCGTGCCGGGCGATTCCGCCGTAGGTGTCGACGATAATCTTTCGACCGGTAAGTCCGGCGTCGCTCATAGGACCGCCCTGCGCGAAGCTTCCACTCGGGTTCACATACAGCTTGAGGTCGTCCCGCAGCATATGCGCAGGGACAGAGTGGCGAACCACTGCTTCCTGCACGTCGGCGCGAATTCGATCCTGGCTGATTCCTCGATCGTGTTGGGTTGAGACGACAATGGTCGGAACGCTCGCAGCCTCGCCATGCTCATACGCGACCGTCACCTGGCTCTTGCCATCGGGTCGGAGATAATCGAGCTCACCACTTTTGCGGAGTTCGGCAAGACGGCGTGTCATTGCATGCGCCATCGAAATCGGCAGCGGCATCAGTTCGGGCGTCTCGTTACAGGCGAAGCCAATCATCATCCCCTGATCACCTGCGCCGACCGACTCTGCCTCGTCTTCACGGTTCTTTCGCACACTCTGGTCGATCTCAGGGGATTGTTCGTTGATCGCAGTGACAACACCACAGGTGGCGTAGTCGAACCCGTAGTCGGCACTGATGTAGCCGATATCTTTGACGGTTTCCCGAACAATCTTTGGAATATCGATGTACGTCTCGGTGGTGATCTCGCCGAACACCAGAATCAGTCCCGTGGTGGTTGAGGTCTCGCAGGCGACGTGTGCGTTCGGGTCGTAACGAAGGATCTCGTCGAGGACGGCATCCGAGATCTGGTCACACAGCTTGTCCGGGTGACCTTCCGTGACTGATTCCGAGGTGAACAACGTGTGTGGAGACCGCATGAAACTCGTGGTCACAGATCACCTTCTCCTTGTCGTACAAAAACGGGGCGGCTCGAGTAGCCGCCCCGAACGTCCCGATTATGCTCGGGATTTACTGTCGCCGGTTTACGTCCCGGTCTGCCAGGAGCTCAGGTAATGCTCCTGCTCAGGCGTGAGTTTGTCGATGTTGACGCCCATTGCCGTCAGCTTCAGCGAGGCAATCTCCTGGTCGATCTCTTCCGGCACGCGGTAGACGATGTTCTCCAGCTTGGACTGCTCCTGAACCAGGAAGCGGGCTGCCATAGCCTGGTTTGCAAAGCTCATGTCCATAACGCTGGCCGGGTGACCCTCTGCCGCGGCGAGGTTGATCAGTCGACCTTCGCCGAGGACGATAACGCCACGGTCATCGTCGATCTTGAACTCTTCAACGAACGGGCGCAGGATCTTGCGCTCCTTGGCCATCGAGGCCAGGTTGTCGAGGTTGATCTCGCTGTCGAAGTGACCAGCGTTGGCAACCATCGCACCGTTCTTCATTTTAGCGAAGTGCTGCTTGTCAATGACGTCGATGTCGCCGGTTGCGGTGACGAAAATGTCACCAATTGCAGCGGCGTCGTCCATCGGCATCACGTTGAAGCCGTCCATGGCCGCTTCGAGCGCGCGGACTGCGTCGACCTCGGTCACGACGACCTTGGCGCCCATGCCGGCAGCGCGCATCGCAACGCCCTTACCGCACCAGCCGTAGCCGGAAACGACCACGACACGGCCGGCGATCAGGATATTGGTCGCCCGGAGGATGCCGTCGATCGTGCTCTGGCCCGTGCCATAGCGGTTGTCGAAGAAGTGCTTGGTGTCCGAGTCGTTGACCGCAACGACCGGGAACTGCAGCACGTTCTCACGCTCCATGGCGCGCATCCGGATCACACCTGTGGTGGTCTCCTCGGTGGCGCCGAGCATGTTCTTGGCGAGGTCCAGCTTTTCCTTATGAATAGTGCTGACCACGTCCGCGCCGTCGTCAATGACGATGTGCGGTTCGTGTTCGAGAGCCTGATAAATGTGCTTGAAATATGTCTCTTCGTCTTCACCCTTGATAGCAAAAACCTGGAAGCCATCGGAGACCAGTGCGGCTGTAACGTCGTCCTGGGTGGACAGCGGGTTACTTGCGCAAATCGCGCAGTCGGCACCGCCGGCGCGCAGAGCATACGCCAGGTTCGCGGTTTCCGTGGTCACGTGGACACAGGCAACCATGCGGATGCCTTCAAGCGGCTTTTCCTTCTCAAATCGCTGTCGAATCAGGTCCAGCACCGGCATTTCCCGGGCCGCCCATGCGATCCGCTTTTTCCCATCTTCTGCAAGGCTTATGTCTTTGATGTCATAACGCTCGGCAACTTTGCCGCTCATGTATGCATCCCTTTCTTATAAAAACGGATAAAAGTCTGGCTGACGTGGTTCCGCCTTGTCTGAGCCGGGCTGGACCGGTCCGGCTCTGGCGGGTACACATCGAACCCGTGCGAACACCTGGTCCAGGTGCCGCCGCAATTGCCTACCGCAATCTTCGAACCACGCGTCGCATTCGGTCCGGAAGACATGATTCCCTTTTACGGGATTCGTGGCCGTAAACAATTCGATCGGCCGACCGTAACGGTCGCCCACCAGGTGAGTCCGGGAGGCGGTGTACCGCGGCACAATAACGTGACGATACCCGTCAGCAAACTCTCATCTCAAGACATCATATCGATGTCACCGGAATTAGCACCGCACAGAATCAAGGTTCCGCCGGTTGCCGGGTTTCATCGGGCCGGTCCCTCCACCACTCTTGATAAGAGCCTTCGATTATTCAGTTGTCAGCATATGACTATAGCAAAGCCTGTCCCGGTCCTCAAGTTCACTCCGGTCGGAACAGGCTAGTGTGAAGCTACTTTGCCCCGATTTCACGGGCAATCTGGACAACGAGATCAACCGGGACATCCTGCCTTACCGTCACGGTTCCGGGGGTTACCGGGAGAATCCAGGTCAGTCGGTTATTGACCGCCTTCTTGTCCCGGGTCATGCGTTCGAGGACCAGATCGAGATTACCCTCGAACGTGCCCGGAAGCCCGGCGCCATCCAGCAGGTCATCCTGCCTCCGGACAAGATCAGCATCACAAATCCCGAGTCGCTGGCTAAGGCGTGCTTCGGCGCGTAGTCCGAGCCCGACTGCCTCACCATGAATGTAGCGGTATCCGGCGGCTTCCATCGCATGACCCATCGTATGGCCATAGTTCAACAACCAGCGCAGTCCGGACTCACGTTCATCCTGCCGGACGACTTCCGCCTTGATCCCGATGTTCCAGGCGACGACCTTTGCCATCGTCTGCGCCGAAATCCGGCACGGGTTGGTTCCCAGGCCCTCGAGCGCCTCGAGCAAACCCGCCTCCGGTGAACCTGTTGCGCTGCGCTCGATCATCCCGTGCTTGATCACCTCGGCCCACCCGGCGCACAGCTCGCGATCTGGAAGCGATTCGAGTAACTCGGTGTCGGCAATGACCAGATGCGGCTGGTAAAACGCGCCGATGAGATTTTTCCCAAGCTCGTGGTTTACGCCAGTCTTTCCACCAACGCTGCTGTCGACCATCGCCAGCAGACTGGTGGGAATCTGAACCAGATTGATGCCACGCAATACGATCGACGCCGCGAAACCGGCGAGATCACCGACGACACCGCCCCCGAGGGCAATCAGAATGTCTCGGCGATTGACCCGGCCCCGGATCATCCAGTCGACCACGCCTTCCACCGCCCGGAACGACTTCGACGTTTCTCCCGGTTCCACCGCGTACACATCGGTGGCGAACCCTTCATCCTGCAATTGCCTGCGGAACGTACCCGCCCAGTGCTGCTGAATGTTCGTGTCGGTCACGATCCAGACACGCTGAGCTTCCCGCCAGCGACTCCGGACGAGCTGCGCCACGTACTTGCTGATTCCGGCGCCGGCGTAGATGTCCGAACGACCTCCGGGTACGTCGATGCTCGTTACCGGAACGAGCCCGGTTTCCCGAACACGCTTCACGGACCGGACAATCTCGTCGACGATTGCCTCCGGCGTCTTCCCGTCGGTTTCGATTTCAATATCTGCGCGGTCGTAAAGCGGTTTGCGGCGACTCCAGAGATCAACAAGACGCTGTTCCGGGTCATCACCGGCCAGAAGCGGTCTGACGTCGTCTGGATCCTTCTCCTCGGCGGTCTGCAGCCGATTGACGATCTCTTCAGTCGAGGCCCGGAGGTGAATAATCACCGCACCCGGCCGCATCAGCGACCAGTTTGCTTCGTCCAGGACTGCACCCCCGCCAGTCGCAATCACTATCTGATTCCTGCCACAGGCCGAGCGAAGAGCTTCCTGCTCGACCGTTCGGAACGTCGATTCACCGAATTCCTCAAATATCTCCGGAATCGGTTTCCCGAAGCGTTCTGTGACTTCCTGGTCGGTATCCATCCAGGAGTAGCCGATCTCCCGCGCAACGAGCGGCGCCAGGCTCGACTTACCGGTACCACTCAATCCGATGAGAATTACTCGATCCACCATCAACTCGATTCGTGTCAGTCCAAACAAGGCAGTATCAATCGTCCCGTTTAGCCTAGCACGGCACGAGATTTGATGCGTTTCCTAAGCGTTACAGGCCCGTTTCACAATCGTTGTTATACTAGCACCGTGTAATTGCTGAATCAGGACGCACGTGTTTCGTAGATGCAATCGCGATGAGGGAAGCGCTGCTAACATGGAACGAATTCTTATCGCCGACGACGACTCCGCCATCAGGTCGATGCTGCGCGACTTTCTCGAGGACGAAGACTACGAAATCGAGGAGACTGAAAACGGTCAGGACGTGCTGACCGCTTTCAAAGAGAACAGCGAGCCACCTGATCTTGTCCTCATGGATGTCCGCATGCCCGACAAGAGTGGCATGGAGGTTCTGCGTGAAATCGGTGAAGGAGCTGAGAACCAGCTCCCGATCATCCTGATGACCGCGTACGGCACATCCAACGTGGCGATCGAGGCGATGCAACTCGGCGCGTACGACTACATCACCAAGCCATTCGATCTCGAAGACGTGCTGCACAACGTCCGCCGGTTTTTCGATCATCAGGCGTTGCTCAAGCAGGTCCACGGAATGCGGAGCAACGCAACCGAACACGATCCGAACGACACGATGATCGGCAACAGCCCCTCGATGCAGGAGGTCTACAAGACGATCGGCCGGGTAGCCCGGTCAGAATCGACAGTCCTCATTACGGGCGAAACGGGAACCGGCAAAGAACTGGTTGCCGCGATCCTGCACCGCAGTTCGTCCTATTCGGGCGGTCCGATGGTCAAAGTCAATTGCGCCGCATTGCCTGAGACGCTGCTGGAGAGCGAGCTGTTCGGGCACGAGAAAGGCGCATTCACCGGAGCGGTCAACCAGCGCAAGGGTCGCTTCGAAACGGCGAACAAGGGGACGATCTTTCTCGATGAGATCGGCGAGATGACGCTCTCGACCCAGAAGAAGCTTCTTCGTGTGTTGCAGGAGCGCGAGTTCGAACGCGTCGGCGGAAACGTTTCCGTCAAGGTTGATACCCGCGTGATCGCCGCTACGAACAAGAATCTCGCGCATGAGGTCCGAGAAGGTCGCTTCCGGGAAGACCTCTACTACCGTTTGAATGTCATTTCGCTCTATCTGCCGCCGTTGCGGGAACGGACCGACGACATTCCGCGGCTGGTCGAGCATTTCCTGCACAAGCACCGGTACAACCCGGGCGCGGCGCCGGCGAAGATCTCGCCGCAGGCACTCGATCTTCTGATGGAGCACAACTGGCCCGGGAACGTTCGCGAACTCGAGAACATCATCGAGCGAGCAGTTGTGCTGGCGCAGGGCACGGTGATTGGCGAGGACCATATCCGCTTCTCATCCGCGGACCAGCGTCACTTCATCGATCTTGCGGATCGAGTCCGTAAGGGAACGCCTATGTCGGAAGTGCGGCAGGAAGTCGAACGCAAGATGCTGATCGAAGCGATCAGCCAGTCGTCCGGCGATCGCGTTGCCGCATCCGCATTGCTGGGGATAGACCTGCACGAACTGCAGCAGAAGCTGGAAGAGTACGGCGTGCCAAGCGATCCGGAAGCTGTCAACGCCTGATTCTGATCCGGCTCTCACAGAGCGCGATTAGAAACGGTCGGTCTGTCCGGCGATTGCCGGGCCTGCCGGCCGTTCTTCGTGTTCGGACCCGATTGCCAATCGACCACGCGCCGAGTTCACTGCCTGCAAGCCTTCTTCGTAGATCCGCCCGAGTTCCGAACCGCTCAGCGTGCAGCCATGCTCGTAGTACAACCTTGCTGCCTGACCCACGGCATACGTTCCGGCATAGGCGATCGCAACCTTGGGCACAGCACCCAGCGCGAACGGCAGCATCGCAGCGGCCTGACGCGCCGTTGTTCGCCAGAGAAAACCGGCGCCCACCACAGGCGCGAGTTCGGAGTAAACCTGCCAGCGATCGTCAAGATCCCGGTCGTAAATTGCCGCCAGTCGGTACATCATCATCAACTGATTCTTGGTCAGAACCAGGAAATCTGCTCCGGCCGCGAACATGTTACCCACCACCGGAATGATGGCCGGGATGTTCGAGAGCGCGGCGAACTGAGCGTTGACTCTCGACGTATCGGCGACGATTTCCGACGTCGCCGCCTCGCGCATCGTTTCGAGATATCGCCCGAACGCTACTGATCTGTCGCGACACAGGTCGCAGATTACGCGGCGAAGATGGTTGAGATCCTCAGACAACACAGACTGGTCAGGCTGCACCTCGATCAACCGCATCTCTTCATGCGCCCGGCGAAACCTATCTGCCCAGGATCGGGAGAGTTCCAACGGCAACGCGCCGATCGAGACAATCCCGTCAAACGCCAATGGATCGACATCGAGAGTAGACGGAGAAACGACCTCGACAAACGGTCTGGAATCGTCGCCGAAGATCAGCGTGCGCCAACGTTCGCCTTCTTCGATGTCGAAGGAGACGAGCAGAACTCGTGGCGGAATCATCGCCTCATGGCGAATCTCGGTAAAGCTCAGTTCGCGGATCACACTTACGAAATCCCGGATGTTCATTGCGTCCGGTTCATCCTTCCGTCTGTAACGACCTGCGGGAGTATGTTACTCACGGCCAATTAGCTCAGGATCGCAGGGTCAATGATCATGGGGCAAGACGTCGACCGTCATTCCGGCCGGAGCATGAGTCACGGTCTCGGGAATAACGAAAAAACAGTTTGACCGCACCACGGCGCTGAGCACACCGGATCCCTGAGTCGCGACCGGCTCAACAACCAGCTCGCCGCCATATTCCCGGTAAACGCCTCGAACGAAGTGTCGCCGCTGCCCCCGGTTCTCATGCTCACAGAGCAATTTTGCCCTGATGTTGCGGGATGGCGCATCTTTCGCGCCACGCATTTTCCGAATTGCCGGAGTCGCAAACTGGAGAAACGCCACATAGGCAGCAACCGGGTTCCCGGGAAGGCCGATCAGCGGAACGGTGCCAATTCGGCCGAATGCCATCGGCTTGCCCGGTTTGATCCGAACCTGCCAGAGATCGATGCTGCCTTCCGTCTGCAATACGTCCTTGACCACGTCGTAATCACCGAGTGAGACACCACCGGATGTAATCAGCAGGTCATAGCGCGAGACATCTGCCAGGTGCTCCCGGATCGACGATGCGGTGTCGCCAGCGATTCCGATGATCTCCGGGACTCCCCCGGCTTCCCGCACGAGCCCCGCGATCGTGAAATTGTTGCTGTTCCGAATCTGGCCGGGTCGGATCGGCTCACCCGGGTCAACGACTTCGTCCCCCGTCGCAAGGATTCCAACCACCGGCCTGGGGATGACCTTCACTTCTGTCAAGTTGACCGACGCGATGACGCCCAGTGCAGCAGCTCCGATGGCGTGGCCCGCCTCCAGGACTCGCTCGCCCTGGGCCAGATCCTCACCTGCTTCCCGGACGTTGGCTCCGCGGCCCGGAGCACGATATATCTGGACGCTCGTTGATTCCGGCCCACCTGACTCCTCTGGAAGGCCCGGATCATCGGTCTCCTCGAACCGGACCACGGTGTCGGCCCCGTCCGGCATTACCGCGCCGGTCATGATCCGGATCGCGTCCCCCTCGGCAGGTGATTGGCCTGCTTCCTGGCCAGCCGGCAGATTACCGATCACGTTGAGGGAGACTGGGAGGTCGGCCGAAGCGAACTCGATGTCCCGGTGCCGAACGGCATAGCCATCCATCGCCGAGTTGCGGAACGGCGGGACAGGCGCATCGGCAACGACGTCCTGGGCAAGAATCAGCCCGTGGCAATCAGTGATCCCCACGGGCACTGGTTCGCATTGCACGATCGAATCGAGAATTCGCTCCCTGGCATCGTCTACTGACAACATTCGATCAAGGTCTTGCCAGGGGCGAGATTCCTTAAACCGATCTTCCTGGCGTCCGGCTGAACCGTCGGACATAGTGTTTGCGTACCTGTCTAGAGGTTTGCCATCGCATCAACGAGTTCGCGAACCGAATCGGCAGACTTCTTCAATGCCGCGTCTTCTTCATCGGTCAACTCGATCTCGATGATCTCCTTGACGCCTCCCGCACCAATTTTGATCGGAACGCCAACGTAGAGCTCGTTGATGCCGTACTCACCGGTCAGATATGTGCTACAGGGGAGGATGCGATTCTGATCGAGCAAGACCGCCTCAACCATTTCGACCGTTGACGCTGCCGGCGCATAGTACGCGCTCGTACCAAGCAGACGGACGATCTCACCGCCACCGTCACGAGTGCGATCGACGATCTCCTGGATGCGCTCCGCCGAAATCCAGCGGGTGATCGGAATACCGGCAACGGTGGAATACCGTGGGAGCGGAACCATCGTGTCGCCATGGCCGCCAAGGACAAATGCGTTGACGTCCTTCGGGGAGACATCCAGTTCCATCGAGATGAAGGTGCGGAAACGGGCCGAATCGAGAACGCCCGCCTGGCCCAGCACACGTTCAGACGGGAAACCACTCTGCTCGAGCGCGGCGTGGCACATCGCGTCCAGCGGATTGGTCACGACGATGATCACGGCGTCCGGCGAGTGCTTGACTGCCTCCTGCGTCACGCTCTGGACGATGTTCTTGTTGATGCGGAGCAGGTCGTCACGACTCATGCCCGGCTTTCGCGGAGAGCCGGAGGTGATGACCACAACGTCGGATCCAGCCGTCGCCGCATAGTCGTTCGCGCCAACAACCTGCACGCCGTAACCGATGACTGGCCCGGCCTGCGCCAGATCCAGCGCTTTGCCCTGTGGCATGTCATCGACAATGTCGACCAGCACGACATCCGCAATGTTCTTGGCAGCGAGATATTGTGCCGTGGTTGCGCCGACCATTCCTGCGCCGACAACCGTGACTTTCGAACGCATCGTGTCTCCCCTCGCCTGGAACCCTGAAAAACATTCAACAATTCATACGTCAGACCGTGCCGCGAAGGCATACCCACACGGCATCGCTCGTTTGCGTTGGAGGCGATAATAGCACATGCCGGGTCACCCTCGCGTCTGCTTGACACCATCGCAATGGCGTCGATATAATCTCCTCTGCTCGCCGCGCAAGCGGGCGGGCAAAGTTGCCGAGGTGGCGGAACAGGCAGACGCGCTAGCTTGAGGGGCTAGTGCCCATTTTCGGGCGTAAGGGTTCGAATCCCTTCCTCGGCACGAAACTGCGTTAGTACGGGCGATTAGCTCAGTTGGAAGAGCGCCACGTTTACACCGTGGAAGTCAGAGGTTCGAGCCCTCTATCGCCC
>SLMJ01000032.1 GCA_007133615.1 Thermomicrobiaceae bacterium
GCACGCTCGATGACGGTTTCCATTACCGACCAGGCCTGGCCGGCAGTTCCGATCACGTTCTCGGCAGGGACCGTGACGTCGTTGAGTACGACGGTGGCCGTGCGTGAGGTGATGTCAAACATCATCTCTTTACTGATCGTTACGCCGCCCGTGTCTTTCGGGACTGCGACGATCGAAACTCCATCCGGTCCGGCCGAGCCAGGTTCCCGCGCGACAACAAACAGAACGTCTGCAGACTCAGCGAACGGCACGAATCGCTTGCGTCCATTGAGCTTGACGGAATCTCCGTTAACCTCCGCTGTGGTGGAAATCGCTTGCGGAGTCCAGCCGGTGTCGTCTTCCATGAACGCCAGTGTGAGAATCAGATCGCCATTGCAAGTGTCCGGAAGGTACCGGGCCATCGCGTTTTCATCACCACTCACCTGCAGTGCCGAACCGGCAAGCATGACGGTGGCAAAGTACGGTCCCGGGTAGGGGATGCGTCCCATTTCCTCGAGGATGATCGCCTGCTCGACCATGCCGAGATCGCCGCCACCGTATTGCTCCGGGAACGGGAGAATACCAAGCTGGACGAACTGCCGGTAGATGTCGCGGTCGAATCCATGCTCATTGTCGATCATCGACCGGATGTGCTCCGAAGGACACTGTTCGGTAAGGAACTCCCGGATGAGATTCCGGAGCATTACCTGGTCTTCGTTGAAATCAAACTGCATAACTAGTCGTCTCCGTTTCCGCCGGACTGACCCGCTTTCTCCGCCGCCTGCACCCGGTCTGCGCGGACCTCCTTGGGCAGGCCGAGAACCCGTTCACCGAGAATGTTCTTCTGGATCTCCGAGGAGCCGGCGTAGATCGTTCCCGCACGGGACCAGGCGAACGAATATGCCCAGGACCCGGGCTCAAACGGATCGGTATCTGGTTCGAGTGCGATGTTCTCCGGAATTCCATAAATCTGCTGGCCATAGGGGCCAAGAATATCCAGGAACACTTCCTGAATCGCCTTGTCCAGTTCGGAGTAGTGCAGTTTGGCGATCGATGCCTCCGGGCCGGGGCGTTCGCCACGTTCGAGCCGGCTGAGAATACGGAGCGACGAATAACGAAGCACTTCCATGTCGGCGAAGACTTTGCCCAGTCGCCAGCGAATGTTGGGGTCATCGATCAGCTTGACGCCGTTGCGTTTAAGCTCGCTCACGACGTCCAACAGACGGTAGTAGGACTCCTGCATCCGGGTGTAGCGACTCAGGGTGTTGCCACCTCGTTCGTATGAGAGTGTGGTCTGGGCAATTCGCCAGCCGGTATTCAGTTCGCCGATCAGATTGTCTGCCGGAACCCGAACATCGGAGAAGAAGACCTCGCTGAACTCTTGTGACCCACTGAGTTGCTTGAGTGGCCGGACTTCGACACCTGGAGAACTCATGTCGACGAGAATGCAGGAGATACCCTGGTGCTTCTGGGCGTTACGATCCGTTCGGGCGAGCATAAGCCCCCAGTCGGAGTTGTGCGCGCCGGAAGTCCAGACCTTCTGCCCGTTGACGACGAACTCGTCGCCATCGATGTCCGCTCGGCACTGCAGGCTGGCGAGGTCAGAGCCTGCGTTCGGTTCCGAGTAGAGCTGGCACCAGATCTCCTCCGCGGTAAGGATCTTCTGAATGTGGCGCTTTTTCTGTTCTTCGGTGCCATGGTGAATCAATGTGGGACCGACGATGCTGATGCCGAGTCCATTGACCGGGGATGGCGCCCGGGCCCGGACCATCTCTTCGCCGACGATCGCCTGCTCCATCGGGCGTGCGTCCTGGCCGCCATACTCACTTGGCCAACCCATCCCCAGATAGCCGGCTTCGTAGAGCTTGCGATGCCAGGCTTTCTTCTCATCGAGCGTTTCGAGTTTCTGGCGGGGTACGTTTTCCTCAAGCCACTTCCGGACTTCCTGCCGGAACGCCTGATCCTGCTCTGTGTAACGCAGGTCCATGCTGGCTCCTTACCGGCCCGGTGTGCGCGGTCCACTCCGCTAAAACCGGGCTGAATACATCCAAAACTACTGCATGTTAGCGGGTGCTCTGCCAGTCTGTCGGCGGCGGTGACGACGACCGGAAACGACCAGTTTCTGCTGCGAACGACAACATGCTATCCCGCGGACAATCGGACGTCAACTACATTGACGTTTCGCTGATAGTGTCACTCGATACGACACTGGTTGCGCGAGTAGCGTACGCTGATTATGATACCGCCGTCACGACGGACAACGATGTCTCGATCAATGGAAACTGCTGGCTCGGCCGGTAATCTGATTCCATTTTGAACTGCTGACAAGATCCACTCGATTGTGAGAGGCAGGGGCATACTGAATGAAAGTGCTGGTTTGCGCGAAGTTCATTCCAGATCCGAATCTTCCGATGACTGTCGATCAGGGATCGAAACGACTTGTGCGCGATCCAGCGCAGTCGATCCTCGATCCTGGTGATGAGTTCGGGATCGAAGCCGCACTGAAGCTCGTCGAGACGCATGGTGGCGAGGTCGTGTCCGTAACGATGGGTCCCGACTCAGCCGACGCTGGTATCCGGCGAGCAATGGCGATGGGTGTAGAGCGTTCTATTCACATCACCGATCCAGCGCTCGAAGGCTCCGATGCCCTGACCACGGCAAATGTTCTGGCCAACGTGGTTCGAGAGGAACAACCGGATGTCATTATCTGCGCAACAGAGAGCACCGACGCCTACACCGGAATGGTTCCGGGCGCGATGGCCGGGATTCTGGACATGCCGCAGCTGACGTTCGTGCGTTCGATCGACGTCAATGGCTCGACGGTTAAGGCTCAGCGGGACATTGAAAACGGTTACCAGACGGTCACGGCGGCACTGCCCGTGCTGATCACGGTTACCGCCAGCATTGCGGAGCCGCGCTATCCATCCTTCAAAGGGATGATGCAGGCGAAGAAGAAGCCGATTGATACTCGCGATATTGCGGCGATCGGACTGTCCGCTGATGCTGCCGGTGAGGCGGGCGCCCGGGAGCGAGTGACCGACATGCGCACAGTCGAAATCCAGAAGCAGACGCGATTGATCGAGGACGATGGATCCGGCGATAGCGTCGACGAGATAGTTGCGTACCTCAAGCAGGTACAGGCGATCTAGGGGGCATAAATGGCAGACAAGCGTGTACTGGTATGGACAGAGGTTGCCGGAGATGCCCCGCATCCACTCTCACTCGAGTTGCTGACGGCCGCTCGGGAGCTCGGAACGGCAGAAGCAGCGCTCTTCTGTGACTCTCCATCAAACTGCGTCGATACACTCGGTCAGCATGGTGCATCAACGGTCCACCTTTGCAACGACGGTGTCTTCGCGGGTTTCGTCGCCGAACCGCATGTTGCGACACTGGCGAAACTCGTTTCTGAGAACCCACCGGATCTGATTCTGTTTCCGAGCACGTTTCCGGCTCGAGATGTCATGGCTCGGCTTGCCGGGACGTTGCAGTCAGGCGTGATCGCGAATGCTACCGCCGTCTCGTTCGACGGGGATTCGTTGATCGCAACTGTGGGCTATGGAGCCGACAACGAGGCGAGCGTAACGCTTGATGATCAGCCGCCGCTGCTCGTTCAGGTGCGTCGGAAGGCATATGCCGCAGAAGAAGTCGGTGGCTCCGCAGAGGTGAACGAAATTCCAGCGGTAACGCCGGATAGCGGCAACCGCGTTCAGGTTGTCGAGACCGTCCAGGAAGAAACCGAGGGCATGAACCTGGAAGACGCCTCGGTCATCGTTTCCGGCGGTCGTGGACTTGGCAAACCGGAGAACTTCAAACTCGTCGAAGATCTTGCTGCGCAGTTGAACGCGGCGGTTGGTGCCAGCCGGGCGATCGTCGACGCCGGCTGGGTTCCGTACAGTTATCAGGTTGGTCAGACCGGGAAAACGGTCAAGCCGAGCGTGTACGTCGCCGCGGGTATCTCCGGCGCAATTCAGCACGTTGCTGGCATGGGTAACAGCCAGCACGTCATCGCCATCAACAACGATCCCGAAGCTCCAATCTTCGAGATGGCCGATCTCGGGATTGTCGGCGATGCGTTGACAATTCTTCCGAAGCTGACCGAACGGGTACAGAGCGAGAAGTAGCTTCCTGGAATCGGGGTGACCATGGAAGCCCTCCGCAGCTTCTGGTCGAAAAGCACGGACAACCGGATGATAGCGATCCTGGCCGGGTCAATCGGCGTCCTCCTCGGTGTGGCGATCATCGGGGTTGGCGAGGTGCTCGAATGGGGCTGGACCCGAATCGTCGGCGCGGGGTTGATTTCCGTCGCCGGTGTCTATGTGGGGGCACTGATCGGATGGTCTGATCCGATACGCCCGCGTATCGCTCAGGTGCTCAGTTCGTGGAGCCGAACGATTCTGGTTGTTTTGACCCTGATAATGGTTGCCCCGATGTTTGCGGGCTTGCTGATGTTGCTCGGCGGAGTGGTCATCGGTGGTGTTGACGCTGCCTGGTACCTGATCTTCATCGGGTTACTCATTGCCCTTGCCCTTCTCGCGATGTCGCTTGCAACAGTTGTGCTGGCGTTCTCGCTGGCCGATCGCGGACTCTGGCGAACGCAACCTGATGGTGATTCCGGATCTGGTGAAGAGGCGGATGTATGACACCGACCCGGGAGATCATGTGGAATGTCGATCTTGGCGGGCAGATCGGTGTCTATCTGTTCATGGCGATTCCGTTTGTTCTGCTCACATTCGGAGCAGC
>SLMJ01000188.1 GCA_007133615.1 Thermomicrobiaceae bacterium
GAGGGTATCCCCTTCCACCGAATGGCGGTCGTCTATCGTCACAACGAGCCCTATCGAACGCTCATCGACCAGACCTTCCAGCGGGCCGGGATCGTCACGTATCTCCACTCCGGTCGTCCCTTGATATCCGAACCAGCCGGACAACGCCTGGCGGCATTGCTCTCACTTATTGACGCCGATCTGCCGCGTGCATCAGTCATGGAGTTCATCACCGAGACTGTCCTGCCCGAAGCGACAGCCAGTCAACACGGGCACGACGATAATCCGATCCATCCGGCGATCTGGGACAGCATTACGCGGGAAGCCGGGATCGTGCAGGGACGCGACCAGTGGTTGCACCGGCTGGACCTCCTGATCAAGAGCAAACAGGAGTTCGTGGATCCAGATGCGGAAGTCGATGACGACGATCCGCTCAAAGCCGAGATCGCTGAGATCGAACGACTTCGCGACTTCGTCGTCGAGTTTGCCGATCGGATGGAGTCGGTCCCGGACGATGCGACCTGGTCCGAACACCTCACACACCTGCAGCAACTGGCGAGGACGTACATCGACGGTCTCGACGACGTGCTCGAACAGATGAATTCACTGGCGCAACTGGAGCAGATCACGCCGACGATCTCGTTCGAGCGATTCCGGGAAACCGTCCGGCACTGGCTGCAGCGCCAGAACAGCGCGTTGATCGCCAGTAGCAGTGACAACGGCACGGCAGCAGGGCGACAGTTCGGGCGGCACGGCGTCAATGTGTTCGACATCGGCTCGCTTCGGCATGTCCGGGCGGATGCAGTGATCATTCTGGGCGCCGCTGAACGTCAGTTTCCGCCGCCGCCAAGACAGGATCCTCTTCTCCTCGACCGGGAACGCGGCCGATTGAACACGATCGGCAACTGGCATCTGCCAATCCGTTTGCTTCGATCCGATGAGGAAATGCTCACGTTTGCCATGGCCGTCCAGGCCGCCCGACAGCGACTGCAAATCAGCTTCCCCCGGAGCGAAGCCGGTTCAACCCGTAGCTATCTGCCCTCGCATTTCTTTCGGGCAGCAGCGTCAGCACTTGCGGGAAAGAACATCGAAGCCGGCGAAGTGGATACGCTCGATCCAGCTCTCTTCACCCGCGTTCCAGCCGGGAGTTTCTTGCCACCGGAGGACACGATCGCCCTGGATGACCACGAGTACGATCGCATCCTTCTGGAACAGGATCCGCAACTCGGGCTTGCCGTCGTCAGTGACTACCGGCCCGGGATCAAACGCGGAAGAGAGGCCGATCGAGCGCGTCGGGCGTCACGGGACTTCACCGAATTCGACGGCAGTATCGACCGCAACCTGGCCAGGCACATCACTGGAGCAGCCGGTCGTGGCGATCGGGCGATCTCACCCAGCCGGCTGGAGACATTCGCGACCTGCCCGTTCCGGTTCTTCCTCAAATACGTGTTGCGTCTGGAGAAGGTCGAGGAGCCCGAGGCGCTGGAACGGATTGACCCGCTCAACCGCGGCTCGCTCATTCACGAGATACTCGAAACGTTCCTGCAGGAGTTAAGTTCCGGGGGAGAACGTCCGGATCTGGCCTATCGGGACCAGCACCTCAGGCGGCTCTATGAGATTGCGTCCGACGCCTGTGGACGACTGGAAGAAACCGGCCTCGTCGGCTATCCGGTGATGTGGGAATTCGATCAGATTGCGATCTTCGAGGATCTCGAGGAATGGTACCGACGTGAAGCCATGGACCTGGAAGACACCCGATTGCAGCCCGCATCGTTCGAGCTTCGCTTCGGCTGGGCGCGTCGCCCAGATGAAGGGGGCAAGGGATCACGCGATGAACCCTACAAGCTGCGATTTTCCGGCGGTGAGCTGAGTTTTCAGGGACGAGTTGACCGTGTCGATATCATGCCCGATCGCAGTAGTTTCCGAGTGATCGACTACAAAACCGGCAAATCCAGTTACTACCGCCCCAACACGTTCGAGGGCGGGCGATCACTACAGTTACCGATCTACCTGCTGGCAACGTCTGACCTGCTCAACATTGACTGGCAGCACAGCGAGGCCCATTACTCATTCCCGACACGCCGCGGCGAGTTCCAGCGCGTCCAGATGAGGGGGGACTGGCTGCACGAAAACCAGGATGATCTCGTGGAGCTTCTCCGCGGGATTTCCAGGGCAATCGAGCAGGGCATCTTCCCACAGGTGCCGGAGATCGGCCGGAGTGACAACTGCCGGATCTGCGATTATCAGGAACTCTGCCCGGTCAGCGTCAAGCGAATCGCCCGACAGAAGAAGTCCGACGAGAACGTCATCTGGCTGCGACAACTGATTGAGGCGGATCCGACATGATCGAGCGAACCCCGATTGATCA
Organism: Thermomicrobiaceae bacterium; assembly: GCA_007133615.1. Taxonomy (GTDB): domain Bacteria; phylum Chloroflexota; class Chloroflexia; order Thermomicrobiales; family Thermomicrobiaceae; genus SLMJ01. The sequence continues at coordinate 2,348 of SLMJ01000188.1, forward strand.
ACCGACTCGCGATCGCATCCGGGACGAGATCGTCCGGAACCTGTGCGTCGAGGCTGGGGCCGGAACCGGCAAGACCACGATCATGGTCGACCGGATCGTCGAGATCATTCGAACCGGACACGCGAAGATCGACGCGATGGTCATCATCACCTTTACCGAGAAAGCCGCTTCCGAGCTGGCGACCCGGGTTCGCGAGGCGCTGGAGAAAGCCTGGAGAGCCTCGGAAGACGAAACCGAGCGAGATCGCTTTGATCAAGCCCTGAGAGACATTTACCGTGCCCGGATCGAGACGATCCACGCATTTGCATCCAGCCTGCTCCGGGAGAGGCCGGTGGAAGCCGGGCTGGATCCGAACTTTGAGGTCCTGGACACACTCCGGGCAGATCTCTCATTCGACGAACAGTTTCGGACCTGGGTCAACGACTATCTCGGCGGGAGCGAGACTGCTGAGCAGGATCTGTCTGATTTCCGCCGGGCACTCAACCGGGGACTCGGTATCGCTGAGCTTCGGACTGTCTGCGAGCTTGTGCACGAGCACCGCTTCATGCTCCCGCTGGAGATCCCCGAAGTGGCCGATCCAGATGTGTTCGCGTTTCGGGAACTGCTCCGGGACGAGGCTGCCGAACTCAGGGCGCTCCTGCCTTCGGCAACGACTGACGAAGACAAGGGCGTGAACGAGATCCACCGGGTGCTGAACTTCGCCGAGCGATGTGAGTACGCCGGCAATGATCGTGAACGCCTGGAACGAGTGATACTGGCCGCCAGCAAGACCAGCCAGACAGCCGGAGCCAACGGCAACTGGGATCCGTCATCCCACAATGGCGAGCAAAAGGAGATCCGCAAACACCTCAATGCGGAATTGATTGGCATTCAGCAACAACTGAGGTCCAGCGCGCTCTGCTCGATCCTGCCACTGGCGCAGGAGTTCACCCGAAAATACGAGGACCAGCGTCGCTACGCCGGGCAGGCCGAGTTCGAAGATCTACTGATCTGGGCGCGAGATCTGCTGCGAGACGAACAGCACGTCCGCAGAGACTTCCAGGAGCGGTTTACCTGCCTGCTGGTTGACGAGTTTCAGGACACCGATCCGCTTCAGGTTGAGATTGTCATGTATCTGGCCGCCGACGGTCAGACCGGAACCGACTGGACCAAACTCAAGCCAACGCCCGGCAAGTTGTTCGTCGTCGGCGATCCGAAGCAGTCGATTTACCGCTTCCGACGGGCGGACATCTCGATCTACGAACAGGTGAAGGACGAGATCCTCACTGATGACGTCGAGGCAATATTCCAGAACTTCCGGTCGGTGCCGGAGGTGATTGGCTGGGTCAATACCGTTTTCGGAGAGCTCATACAGCCGCAGCATCGAGTTCAGCCCGATTACACACCGCTCGATGCCTTCCTTCCATCAAACGGCCTGGAAACGTCACCCGTCGTCGCGGTGCGTAGCCTTGCGCCGCAAACTCACGCCGATCCAATCAGGGAGGAGGAAGCTCGTCTTCTGGCCGGAACGATCATGCACGCCGTCGAACAGGGATGGCCGGTCCGGAATGAATCTAACGACGGAACCCGCCCTGCACGCTACGGCGACATCGCGATTCTGCTTCCAAGCCGGACCGGACTGTCCCATTACGAGGATGCGCTGGCAGCTGCCGGGATTCCTTATCGTCACGAAGGCGGTAAGGAATACTTCCAGCGCCAGGAGATACGGGATCTGCGGGCCTGTCTCCGGGCGGTTGATAACCCGGGTGACACACTTTCGATCGTCGCGGCGCTTCGGTCCGGCGCGTTTGGATGCTCCGATCCAGAACTGCTGGCCTGGCGAAGGCAGCACAACGGGTTCGACTACCGGAACGTTCATGACGCAGAAGAGGGACCCGTCGCGAACGGGCTTCGAACGTTGCACGCACTGCACGAGGCGAGGATCAACCTGTCGCTGCCCGAAATCGTTGAACGCACGATCGAAGAGACGAACCTGGTCGAATTCGCTCTGACGATGCCGAATGGCGGCGATCAGTCTGCGGCGAATCTGCTCAAAATGGTCGATCAAGCCCGGGCGTTCTCTTCCGCGGGTGGTGGCGGGCTCAGGGCTTTCGTTCGCTGGACGATTACCAGTGCGGAGTCGCGGTCAGACGAGTCGGACGCATCTGTGGCCGAATCGACCGACGACGTCGTCCGGCTGCTGACGATCCATGCAGCGAAGGGGCTAGAGTTCCCGATCGTCGCCCTGGTCAATCTCAACACCGATCGAGGCGGTGGGCGGGGTCCGAAGACGGTTGCCAACTATCAGGACCGCCGGCTCGATATCCACATCGGCAACAAGGAATCCGGCTACGCGACTCCGGGATTCGAGGCAGCCTCA
>SLMJ01000050.1 GCA_007133615.1 Thermomicrobiaceae bacterium
ACTTCGCCCTCGTTGCATTCCGGACAGTCAACGCCGACTTTCACGAGCAGCGGCTTAGAGTTGCGGCAATCCGGAAAGCCGGAGCAGGCAATGAACTTGCCAAAGCGACCGAGTTTGATCACCATCGGGCGTCCACACTTCTCGCAGAGCTCATTCCGTTCAGACGGGGTGATCTCCGCAGGCTGAAGTGATTCACCTTCGCTCAGTTGCAGCAGTGCCTCGCCAGTCGTATTGCTGGCTCTGATCTCGGACGCGACTTCCGGATAGATCTCCAGGAAGCCCCACTTTTCGGCAATGCCGGCCTGTGCGACGAAGACGTAGCGAGTGCCGGTCACGTCGCTGTCTGCCTCCATCGTGACGGAGACATTCTCGAGAATCGCCTCCGTGGCCTGCGTCGCGATCAGGCGCCTCCAGATCAGATCGTAGAGACGATACTGTTCAGTCGAAAGGTGGGATCGAACACTCTCCGGCGCCCGGTTCGGATCGCTCGGCACAACGACGCCAGCCAGCGACCGCTCTCCACCTTCATCGTCGCCGTTGGTCTCAGGCTGCCCGTTGGCAACAAGTGAGGCACCGTAGTGGGTCCGCACCAGTTGGGCAACATCGTTCCAGTCCGGCTGCGGGATGTTACTCGATTTCGAATGGATATCCGAGATCAGAGAAATCGTGCCTGAGCCGTTCGCGCTGATACCTTCGTGCAACTGTTCAGCCAGCGTCGTTGTCTTGACACTGTTGAACCCGAGATGGTTCTGCGCTTCGGTCAGCAGATCATCCCGTGTGAACGGCCGGAGATAGTTCGTACGCCGGTCTGTATGCACGTCCACTTTGACAACGCGGAAGGTCAGACCGCGCAGATCGTCAGCAATTGCCCGCGCGGTATCTTCCTCGGAGAAGCCGGGACTCTTGTTGCCGGCCTTCGTGAGCTCCGCGGCTACCGGGGTACGCTCTCCATCCGGCCCGGTTACATCGAACGTAGCCTCTACGGTCCAGTAGGTGACCGGTTCGTCCTTGATCTGGACCTTCTGGACGTTCTGCTCCGCCTGAACAACGGTCGGGCGGAAACCCTTGTAGAACTCACGGATCACCGGCACCCACTCGCGCTCACCGGCCGCGATTTCGTCGAGTTCTTCTTCCATCTCGGACGTGAAATCGTAATCCACAATGTCCGGGAAGTTCTCCAGCAGCAGCTGGTTGACGATATCGCCGAGTTCGGTCGGTACCAGGCGTCGATCCTCTTCATTGACGTAGTACCGGCTTTTCAACGTCTGAATGGTCGGTGCGTAGGTGCTCGGCCGGCCGATACCCTGCTCTTCCAGCGCCTTGACCAGCGTTGCTTCGCTGAAGCGTGGCGGTGGCTGGGTGAAGTGCTGCTCCGGGAGCAGTTGCTGCAGGGACAGAATCTCATCCTGCGTCAGCTCCGGCAGCGCGTCGCGATCCATATCATCCACCGAGTCGTCATCGCGACCCTCACGGTAGATGTCGATGAAACCGGCGAACTTGATCACTGAACCGGTGGCACGGAACATATACGGCTTCTCGCCGCCCGGCTTGCCAGCGTGAATATCGACCGACGTGCTATCGAAGATCGCATTCCGCGTCTGGCTGGCCATGAATCGCTGCCAGATCAACCGGTACAGCCGCAGCTGCGGCTGGCTCAAAAACGGCTTGACCTGCTCCGGCGTGCGGGCCGGATCTGTTGGGCGAATCGCTTCGTGCGCTTCCTGCGCGCCCTTGGATTTCCGGCTATAAACTGGTGGCTTCTCTGGAATGTATTCCTTGCCGAAGCGGTGCTCGATCACTTCCCGGGCCCGCTGCTGGGCCGCAGAGGCAACGTTGGTCGAGTCTGTTCGCATGTAGGTGATCAGACCAGTGGTGCCGTCGGAGCCGAGATCAACACCCTCGTAGAGATCCTGAGCACGGCGCATCGTCACGCTGGCGCCCATTCGCAGTTTGCGTGACGCTTCCTGCTGCAGGGTACTGGTAGTGAACGGAGCCGACGGTCGACGCTGCGTCTCTTTCGTGCGGACCTCAGTCACCTGGTACTCGGCGCCGTCCAGGTCATTGACAATCGCCATCGTCGAGTCTTCATCGGCCAGTTGCGGCTTTTCCCCGCTAACCCGGTGCAGTGAGGCTGTAAACGGTTTCGGCTCGTTCGACCCGTTGCCATCCCCCTGCTGGCGCAGTTCGGCATCCAGAGACCAGTATTCGACTGGCTCGAATTCCTGGATCTCCTTTTCGCGCTCGCAGATCATTCGCAGTGCAACTGACTGCACTCGTCCGGCGGAAAGTCCTCGCTTTACTTTCTTCCAGAGAATTGGACTGATCTCATAGCCGACCAGCCGGTCCAGCACGCGACGGGCCTGCTGCGCCTCGACGAGTCGCATGTCGATATCGCGCGGGTTCTGGATTGCTTCCTGTACCGCATCCGAGGTGATCTCATGAAAGACGACCCGGTGTACCGGCGTGTCGCCCGCCTGGGCAGCTTCGATCAAGTGCCAGGCAATCGCTTCACCTTCGCGGTCCGGGTCAGTCGCCAGGAGCACTTCCTTGGCGTTTTTCACGCTCTCGCGAAGCTCTTTGACCACCTTGTTCTTGTCACGGGGCACCAGATACTGCGGTTCGAAATCGCCCTCGACATCCACGCCCATTTTGCTCTTGGGAAGGTCGCGGACGTGGCCCATCGAAGCCTTGACCGAATATTTCTTGCCAAGGTAGCGCTCAATCGTCCGCGCCTTGGCTGGCGATTCGACGATAACCAGCGATTTTCTTGGACTTTTCCGGGTTGTCTTCTTGCTCGTTGACTTTTTCGCAGTCGACGATGTCGTGGCCTTCTTTTTCCTGGTAGTTGATTCGCTCATATCAGATTCGATTTACCTAACCGAACGCAAGGCTCCGGAAATCCGGATCGCCTTGCGTCACTTTCGATTCTCTGTCACGCGGGTGATATCCGAGTGGTATGTCAGATCAGTTCTGTATCACCATCTTGCTTCAAGCGTTCCACAATCTTGCGAACGTCCTGTGCTCGTTTCCGGTCACAGACCAGAACCACATCATCGGTATCGACGATGACCAGGTTCTCCACTCCTAACGTTGCCACAGTTCGATTGTTCCCGAACACAAGCGTTGATCGCGTATCTTCCGCAATGTGTCTCGACTGGACTGCCAGATTATCCTCATGATTTTCTGCAAGGACCTCGCCAAGGCTGTTCCAGTCGCCCAGATCAGTCCATCCGCAGCTGACCGGTACAACGGCAACCCGGGACGCATGTTCCATAATCCCGTGGTCGATCGTTACGTCACGCAACTGGGGCCAGCGGGTTTCCAGAACTTCATCGCGCTTGTCAGTGTCCCATTCCGCGACAATTGATTGTAAACACGAATACACATCCGGAATCAAATCCTGCATGGCATCAATCAGTGTCTGCGCGCGCCAGACAAAAATACTGGCATTCCAGAGGTATTCGCCACTCTCGACATACCGGGTCGCCGTTTCCCGGTCCGGTTTCTCTTTGAACTCTTCAACAACGAATGACTGCATGCCGTTATGCGTGTCCAGTGCAGCGCCCTGCCGAATATACCCGTACCCAGTCTCCGGGCGGGTCGGCTGAATGCCAATCGTGACAAGGTAATCCTGCTTCGCAACCTCTGCAGCAGCCCGTACCGCGCACTGGAAGGCCTCGTCATCGGCAATGTAGTGGTCTGCAGCAAAGGAACCCATGATCGCGTCCGGATTTCGCATGGCGATCAGCATGGCGCCGAACCCGATTGCCGGACCGCTGCCGCGTGCGGCCGGTTCCACGACGATGTTTTCCTGGGGAAGATCCGGCAATTGCCGTCCGACCGAGACCGCGTGCTGCCGGCCGGTAAGGATAAAGGTATCCTCGGGACTCACCAGACCATCGAGTCGGTCCATCGTGCTTTGCAGCATGGATCGAGGGCCGGGCAGTGGCAGGAGAAATTTCGGCTGAGCAGAGCGGCTGGCCGGCCACAGTCGGGTTCCGCTGCCTCCAGCTGGAATCACGGCATACATGCGCATCGGTGCTCCTTGTACAGGTGGGGGTTCATCCCGGTTGACCTATTCCCGTGCATAATGCTGACCACCAGCATCCCGAACCAGTCCTTTGAGTTGCATCTGCAACAGCATGGCACTGAGCTGACTGATGTTAATTCCCGTGTCAATCGCGATCTCATCGATATGCTTCGGCTCACCCTCAATGACGTTCAGAATGCGTTGTTCGTCACCTGTAGCATCAGGCAGCAACTTGCGATTTTCGATTGCGGCGTGCCGCCGTTCCAGATTAAGTTCCTGTAATACATCGTCGACGGATGCAGCCAGTGCTGCTCCATCGCGGAGAAGTTGAAGTGTTCCCTCGCTGGCGGATGACATTGCTGAACCGGGCACGGCGAACACCGTTCGTCCCTGATCGGCGGCGAAGGTCGAGGTAATCAGCGCCCCACTCTTCCGTGGGGCTTCGACTACGAGTACACCAAGAGAGAGCCCGCTAATCAAACGATTCCTGATTGGAAAGTTCCGCGCCTCGGGTTTTGTTCCGATCGGAAACTCGGAAATCAGTGCACCTTGTTCGGTCACCTGTTCACTCAGCTTCCGATGTTCCGGAGGATAGATCCGATCCACCCCGCTGCCGAGAACGGCAACTGTCCGGCCCCCGGCATCAAGTGCTTCCGAGTGGGCAATCGCGTCGA
>SLMJ01000152.1 GCA_007133615.1 Thermomicrobiaceae bacterium
GCTGACTGATGCGGGAGAACAATTACATCGTAGGAGCGGTTGAGTCCTCCCTGACGGATGTCCTGATCCCGGATCGTTGTGAAGGAGAATTCGTACTGCTCCAGAATGAACCGTGTCCAGCCCTCATCCATCGAATTGCTCAGCCAGCTGCGGTAGAGACCGATCCTGGGTTGTCGTAGCCGGGACATCTCCGTGTTTATCGGCCAGCTTAGACCTGTGATCGAAACACTTTTCTCCTCGGCCACCGTTCTCAGCAGGCGAATGTCCTCTGCTTCCACCACGAAGGTGCCTGCGGGCCACTCGTTCGTGCCATCCGTGAATTCTCGCCTGGTCCGGTAGACGCTCGATCCGCTGGCGAGGAGCCGGTTGATCGCGATGATCGACTGGTTGTGACGCGGGTCGACTACCCAGCCATACTCGCCGGAGCCCCGGACGGTGCCCGCTGCAAGCTCCAGGTCCGATCGATTGACCTTCTCGAGTTCGGCTTTGAACGGTTCGTTCGCCTCAACGGATTCTACGCCGAGGTAGAGCGGCAAGCTGTGCGCGGTGATGTCGTAGGGTGTTTGCGGCGGGCTGTTCGGATCATCACGCAGGTCGGGATAGTGCTGGGTTTCCAGGAGCGTTTTCGCAAATCGCCCGAACGGCTGCGCGGTGCGAATGACATAGGTTCCTGCCGGGTATTCCACACCACCGGAGGTAAACGCAGTCGTCGCCTGTTCAATCTCGACCAGGCCGCGATGCATGACCGAGAGGAGATCCCGCAACGTGCCGGGATCGTCCTGTTCCTTGGGGATGAGCCAGCCGTAGGGTGACTCTGCTTCGGCACTGTTTCGCTGAACCCGGTAGAAATTGTTCACCCATTGCTGGCGGAACGCGGCGGCATTTCGCAGGCAGGCGTAGGCCGACGCCTTGTTGTAGTCGACTATGTCGCGGAGTTGCCAGGTGCCGCCCTGCCAGGGAAGCGGGTTGTTCACCCGTCGTTGGAGTGGTTTGAAACCTCGCGTTTCGGAGAGCTGATCTTCCGTCAAGGTCACGGGAGAGGCGATCCGGCAGCTTGCTGCTTCGGAGAGAATGCGGACGCCGCCGTGATAGTGCTGGTAGGCGCGGGATGGCGAGTAGGCGTCGAAAATGACCTGGGTGGCCACCCCTTCCATGCCGGCGCTGGTGAGTTCGGCGGCCATCGTGCTGCCGAGCTGGTTGATCTGCGCCTGCAGGATCGGATCAATGTTCGGGTCGTACGGGTCGATGAATGGCGGCAGAACGTACCGTGGCCCGTCTTTCATCATCTGGTGCTGATCGAAGACGATGTGCGGATGCCAGACGTTGTGGATCTGATCGACCGCAATCTGGTTCTCCACCTGAGTCAGCATGAACCAGTCCCGGTTGTTATCGTGCCCGGTGTATGGGTGGTAAAGCTCAGGTGGCGCTGTGCCCTCGGCGTGCGTATCCATTGTTTTCTCGTACCAGTCGTGAACGAGTTCCATTCCCCAGGGATTCAGGCTCGGAACGAGCAGCAGCACGACGTTCTCGAGCATCCGGAGCGTTTCCTCGTCGTGGCTCGTAACGAGTTCGTAGACCAGTTCCGGCGTCATTTGAACAGAACCGACCTCGGTCGCGTGGATGCTGCAGGTGAGCAGCACGATCGTGCGTCCCTGCTCGATAAGTCGATCGGCCTCGTCTTCTGACAGATCTCGTGGATCTGCAAGGCGTTTCTGGATGTCGTTCAGTTCGTCGAGATTCGCCAGGTTCTCGGGCGACGAGATCGTAAGTAGAACGAAGGGATGTCCTCCCGAAACGGTCCCCAGATGATCGATCTTCAGCCGGTCGCTGTTGCGGGCGAGGTCCTGAAAGTACAGAACCAGATCTGCCCAGCGAATGAGGCTGCGATCGGTCCCGGGGCGGAAGCCGAACCTGGTTTTCGGGTCCTGTATGGCTGTCTGCTCTGGCGGCATCCATGAACTCCTTCGTTGCGGACGCGTTTCACGAACTCGATTGCACTTGTGTCCTGGATTCAGACGCTTCGATCTTCACGACATGGTAGTACATGACCGGAAATCGCGGCGTATGATTGGGATTGACGTCGACTGTGCTTGCTGCTCTGGAGGATTCATGCCGCGATTACTGGTGCTGGACATTGACGGAACCCTGTTGAACTCGGAGGACATCGTCACTCCGGTGGTCAGCGATGCAATTCGACGGGCGAGGGAGCACGGTGTTGCAGTTGCGCTGGCAACTGGTCGACGCGTCGGATCGACCCGGCAGGTCGTTGAAGAGGTCGGAATCGGGTTGCCGATCGTTACCTTCAATGGTGCGCTGGTCTGGGACACCGAGCGGGAGGAGGCGATTCATGAACTCGCCTTTAGTGCTCCGGTGATACAGCGGGTTATTGAGCTGTGCCGGGAATACGACGCGGCTCCCGTGCTGCTGCAGGGGCCGGCGTATGGAGAACGGATCTTCGTCCCAACCGGGAACTGGCTCCGGCCGGAGTACCTGGAATGGTTTCTTGATCCTCGGCGGTCGTACGTCGACGAAGTTCCCGCGGACGAGATGCTGAATCTTCCCGGGATTCTGACGATCGACGTTTTCGGGCCGGAGGCTACCCTGCAGAAGCTATCGATGGCGTTTGCGGAACTCGAAGCTCAGGTCTATGACGTGGGAGAGGTGAGCTCGCAGACTGATCCTCCGAACTGGGCGCTGAATGTCCACATGCCCGGCGCGTCAAAGGCAGCGGGTGTTCAGGTTCTTGCGCAGAAGCTTGGTTGTACGCTCGCCGATGTTGTTGCGATCGGAGACGGGTTCAACGATCTTCCGTTGCTGGAAGCGGCTGGTGTTGGTGTGGCAATGGGCAATGCCAGTGAAGAAGTGAAAGCCCGGGCGGATGTCGTGGTCAACAGTCACGACGAAGATGGAGTGGCCGAAGCAATCGAGCGATTCGTCCTGCAGCCACTGAGCGAACCGGCCTAGGTTTTCGTGTAGAACCAGATCTGTCATCATTCGTTCAAATCCACAGGGAGGCCGGCGACTTCATACTGGGGGACGGGATTGAGTCAGGGGCACAATACACGACGTTTTCGACTCAAGCAGGTTGGACTGACGCTGCTGGTGCTATCACTGGTGGTGCCGTGGACAATGGGATCGTCCGCCGAAGCGCCGTATCTCAATCATGCAACGTCAGAACCACCGCCGCCGGCAACCTCACCGGACTTCGAACCGGATGCCAGAAACACCAGCACAGCAGAAGCCTCCTCAACCGGCGAACCCTCAAATGACGTTCCACGCGAGCAGGATATGCTCTCTGCCTTTGACGTTCAGGATGATGTGGCGAGGGTCACGTCCGACGATCTGATTCCGCAGGTGGATACGAACGAGGAGCCATCGCAGGTATTTGGCATGGTCGGTCGAGATCCGTGGTACGAATACGGGACCAATCCCGAAGACCATCCGAACGACGTCAACCGGACATTCCTGGAGAACATGGTCGCCGAAATGTCGGAGATGGGCGTCCGCTGGATCCGGTTCGAATTCCGGGCCGAAGTCGATGTTCCGGAAGGGCCCGGGCCGATTGACTGGTCAAAGCATGACTGGTTCATCCGGGAACTGCTTCCGAAGTACGACATTCAGGCGCTGGGGTTGCTCGGTTCCGGACTGGTCGGCGACGAGGACGAGACCTACAAGTTTCATCGGATCAACGATGAGCCAGATGCTGATGGTCGCAACCACTACACCCAGGCCTTCCTGAATCACGTCAATCAGGTGGCAGAGCGCTACGGCGATTACATCGGCGCTTTCGAGATCCTCAACGAGCCGAACAACAACCAGATTCTGAGCTGGGAAACCGATGGTGCGGTCGAGGCAGTCGATCCCGATATCTACGCCCGGCTGGCGATCGACAGCTTCCAGGCAATCCAGGAACACGCCCCCGCGTCACGAGTGGTCGTCGCATCGCTACTGCATCATCACGCGGACGGCGTTGATCGACACTTCGACTGGATGCGAGATGTTTACGAGTCTGAACACCTGCAGGACTATCGATCAGCCAACGACGGCTATCCCTGGGATGCAGTGTCGATCCACCCGTACTTTCTGACCGCTGACGGAGTTGTCAATCACATGCATCAGTTCCGGGAACTGATGCTGGACCACGCTGACTCGAGCCCGGTCTGGCTGACGGAAATCGGTATCGAGGCCCGCCCACCGTCCTGGACCAGCTTCGGGATCATGGATCCGACCGAAAGCGAGCTGGAACAGGCGCAGTTTCTGGAAGAGATTTACACCAGGCTTCCGAATGAGACGCCCTATGTGGAGCGGATCTTCTGGTTCAAGTACGAGGATTTCGGCACTGGAAGCTATGCTCGCTGGGGCCTCGTTCGCCTGCGGGATAGCAACTTCCAGTACGGTCCGGAGGCAACGCCGTGGCCGCGAAAGCTGGGCTTCAACACGTACCAGGCGATCGCCCGGCCGGAACGATTGCCGACCCATCCCGTGCCTGAGCCCGGTGATATCGGCGATGAGCGGGTGCGTTACTTCGACGCCACGGGACAGGAACTTCGAGATCCGTTCCTCGAGTACTGGGAAGAGTACGGCGGTCTATCCATGTTTGGCTATCCGACGACGCGGGTCTTTGATATCCGTGGGCGGCAGGTGCAGTACTTCGAGCGAGCCAGATTCGAGTACTGGCCGGAGAA
>SLMJ01000168.1 GCA_007133615.1 Thermomicrobiaceae bacterium
ACCGAGTGGTGTTGGTGATGATGACACCGGTAAGGATTGTCAGGCCACCCAGCAGCACGAAGATCGTGATGCGTTCTCCAAGGAGCAACCAGGCTCCGAGTGCCCCGAACACCGGCACCATGTAGACGTAGACAGCGATCTGTGTTGGCTCAAGGATACTCAGTCCGCGATACCAGAAGAGGTAAGCAACCACCAGCGCCAGAACCGCGCTTGCTGCCAGCGCCAGCCACTGAGTCGGGCCGAAGGTCTGCGTCACCGTAACCAGTTCGGTGTTGTAGATCGCAAACGGGATAAGCGGGATCGTCCCGGCAATGGTTGTCAAGCCGACGAACTGAGTGGGCTCATAACGGCCACGAAGCGGCTTACTGAGCACAGTATAGAACGCCCAGGCGAGCGGTCCACCCATCGTAATCATCACCCCGAGCGCATTCTGCAGGCTGAACTCTGCTTCCTGACCACCATAGAGCAGCACGATCATAAATCCGCAAAAGGCGATCACAATGCCGATGAGTTTCCTGCCAGTGAGCGGTTCGCCGACGAGAATGCGAGAAATGATCGCGGTGAAGACCGGATTCCCGGTTACGATCAGACTGGCGACGGCTGCCGGAATGAGCTGGGTGCCGAAGGCGATTGCGGAGGTGTTGATCGTCACGCCGAGAATCGCGATGAACAGCAACATCGGGATGTCTCCGCGTTCGACCCGGGGAATCCCGCCGGCCATGTAGATAACGATCGGGATGAAGACGAGGCTTGCGAGCAAAAGCCTGAGCAGCACGACGTTTCCGGGGCTGATGGTGTCGAGCAGGTGCTTGATTGAGACGAAGTTGGAGCCCCAGAAGATCGCGACGCACAGAAGCGAGGCATGGATCAGTATGACCGACCGATCGGGAATGAGAGTGCCTCCTGTTGACTGTCGCGGAAGTGGTTATCGGGTGTGGGCGGGGCTTGTGCCCGCCCACACGGGGAGCACCCAAGGTGCTCCCCTGCCGTTTACTGATGAATCTGGAAGGTTTAGACGACCTTCACGGCGGCAATGACGTCGGCGAGTGCGTTTTTGGCGTCGCCAAAGAGCATGCGCGTCTTATCGAGATGGAAGAGGTCGTTTTCGATGCCGGCGAAGCCTGGCTTCATGGACCGCTTCATCACGATGATCGACTGCGCCGCGTCCGCGTTGAGAATCGGCATGCCGTAGATCGGACTGGTCGTATCAGTCCGGGCTGCCGGGTTGACAACGTCGTTCGCGCCGACGACCAGGACCACGTCAGTTCGCTGGAATTCACCGTTGATCTGCTCCATCTCGTAGAGCTGATCATATGGAACGTTCGCTTCGGCCAGAAGCACGTTCATGTGGCCGGGCATACGTCCGGCGACCGGGTGGATTGCGTAGCGCACGTTGACGTTGCGCTTGCCGAGTTCGTCTGCCAGCTCGCGGATGGCGTGCTGTGCCTGAGCAACGGCCAGACCGTAGCCCGGGACGATGATCACGTTTGACGCGTATCCGAGCATGACGGCTGCGTCGTCTGCAGTGGTCTCCCGGATCGGCTTGGCTTCTGCGCCCTCTGCGGCGGCTCCACCACTGACGGCACCGAACGCTCCGAAAAAGACGTTGCTCAACGGTCGGTTCATTGCCCGGCTCATCAGAACCGTTAGCAACATACCGGATGCGCCGACGAGTGCTCCGGCGACGACCAGGATCTGGTTATCCAGCACAAACCCGGCTGCGGCTGCGGCCAGGCCGGTCATCGAGTTCAGGAGCGAGACCACCACCGGCATATCGCCACCGCCGATCGGGATCACCAGTGCCACACCAAGGACCAGCGCCAGCGCGAACATGATCCAGACGGTGGTTTCCTCACCACCCATGCCGAGCAGGAAGATCCAGGTGGCGGCGACACCCAGAACGAGCAGGATGCTCAATGGCATCTGCAGCGGATTACGAATCGCACCGCTCGGGAGAATTTCGTGCAGCTTACCGCCAGCGATCAGACTGCCGGTGAACGCAATGCAGCCGACGGTAACTCCAAACGCAACGGAGAGTCCCTCGCCAGCAGAGACTTCACCATCTCGTGCAAACTTCAGGAACTCGCCGACTGCGATCACGGCCGCGGTACCACCACCCATGCCGTTGAACAGGGCGACGAGCTGCGGCATGGCAGTCATCTGGACCTTGCGTGCCAGATAGAGTCCGATGCCGCCACCGATCAGCGTACCGATAATGATCGCCCAGTAGGTGACGATTTCCCGGTCGATCAGGGTTGCAAGGAAGGCAATGACCATCGCGGAGATGGCGAGCTGGTTACCCTGGCGAGCGGAAGCCGGGGCGCTGAGTCGTTTGAGGCCAATGATGAAGAGGGCGGCGGAAATGATGTAGGCGATATGTATGATGGATTCTCGAAGATCCTCCATTACTGCTGCCCCTCCACCGGCTTCTTCTTGAACATCTCCAGCATGCGGTCAGTCACGGCGAACCCGCCGACCGCGTTTCCGGCACCGAGGATCACGCCTACGAGCCCCAGAATATGCAGCAGCGTCGTGTCTGCCGCGCCGGCAATCAGCATCGCCCCGATGAGAACGATCCCGTGAATTGCGTTCGTCGCCGACATCAGCGGTGTGTGCAGTGTTGCCGGAACCCGGTTGATCAGTTCGATCCCCAGGAACACGGTCAAGAGGAACACATACACCGCGAGTACGAATTCGAGACTCACGCTGTCCCCTCCTTCTCCTTCATCCACGCCAGGGTCGGCTCATGGAGAACCTCGCCGTCCTTCGTCAGGACAACGCCCTTCGTGATTTCGTCTTCCATGTCGAACACCAGCTCGCCCTCTGGCGCAAGATGCTCGAGCAGCGTTGCGGTGTTTCTGGCAAACATCTGACTGGCGTGGAATGGCATCCGGGTCGGGAGTTCGAACGGCGACATGATGGTGACGTCATGGACGACAGTCGTTTCGCCCGGAGTCGTAACCTCGCAGTTGCCGCCCATCTCACCGGCCATATCCAGGATGACCGAACCGGGCTGCATCTCTTTGACCGTCTGTTCGGTAATCAGAATCGGAGCCCGGCGTCCGGGAACTAGCGCAGTGGTAATCACGACGTCTGACTTCAACGCGTGATTGTGAATGGCTTCCTGTTCCTTCTTGATGTGATCTTCAGCCAGTTCTTTGGCGTAGCCACCCGCGGTTTCGGCATCTTCTTCCATTTCGATGTCGATGAAGGTCGCTCCAAGACTTTCCACCTGCTCCTTCACGACAGAGCGGGTATCGAAGGCTTCGACCTGCGCACCGAGACGGCGAGCAGTTGCGATGGCCTGCAGACCGGCGACGCCGGCGCCGAGGATCAGGACCTTGGCTGGTGGAATTGTTCCGGCGGCCGTCATTAGCAGCGGGAAGAACTTCGGTAGATGGCTCGCAGCGAGCAGAACGGCCATGTATCCACCGCACGTGCTCATGGACGACAGTACGTCCATTGACTGTGCCCGGGTAATCCGCGGGATCGCGTCCAGACTCATCGCGGTGACTTTGCGCTCGGAGAGCTTGACCACGTTCTCCTGATTGGTCAGCGGCTGCAGCAGGGCGCAGACGGTCTGGCCTTCATGCAGTTGTGCGATTTCGTCGTCCGTTGGCCGCTGAATCTTGACGATGATCTCGGCGCTGTCGTAGACGTTTTTCGCGCTGTCGACCAGCGTGGTGCCGACTTCCTCGAAAGCGGCGTCCGTGAATCCAGCAAGTTCACCTGCTCCACGCTCGACGATGACTTCGAACGGCTTGCGGGAGAGTTGCCGGATGACATCCGGGGTCAGCGCGACACGCGTTTCGCCATCTCTGGTCTCACGCGGGACGCCGACCTTGACTTTCCTGGTTTCATCCGTTTCCGTCGGGGGCAAGACCGCATCTCCTCGACACTCGACGTGGGCCTGGCGTTCTGCCTCCCACGTACCGACTAGACCACCTTAAGTCTTCGCTGATCATTTCACCCGGTTCTGCGCTTGCCTGCGTGTTGCGACCACGTAAACAGGCGCCCAACGTAGCCTACCGACGGGTCAGGTACCCGTCAACGTGCGTGCGCACACGCCTGACAGAGAACCGGGCCACGATGACCGGTTCGCTTCGCGTCAGGCGTCAATTTACACCATGAAGACCCGGCGAATCCGGGTCCACCGGTTGTGCACCGCTGTGCTGGCGCTAATGGTCGGTAACGACCAGTCGTTCCCTTTCCCGGAACTGTTCGACGTTGCGCTGGCACGAAGCCAGCCACTGGATGACGTCAACCTGTGACTCATCGTAGTACGGGATCATCCAGAGCGTCTTCCAGGACCGGAATGGAACGACCATCCCCTGATCCTCAAGCTCGCGCAGTTCGCGTTCGGAAACACGTGCCGAGTGGAGTGCTTCAGACCGCTTGAGTTTCATTCAGAAATGCCCAGTTCCCTTAGTCGTCTTTCAGTACGAGCGTGACTGGGGGCGGGCGAAACCCGCCGGCGCTCGCACTGACACGTCGCGCCTCTTGCTGATCAATGATATCGATTGTGATCAAGCCCGGGGCCGCATTGATGCCTCGTTGCTCGAACACATCGACGAGCGACCGGTCGATCGCTTCAAAAAGAGACCGAAGCGCCGCCGTCTGGTGCTCACTATACACCACAAGGTGAACAGGATCAGTGACCCGCAAGGCAGGGGTGCCAAGCTCTTCGGCCTCCGGAAGTTCGTGCTCCAGATACACGGCGTTGATGGTCGGATCCATCCCGCTGGAGAGCATCGCGATCTGGTGGGCGAGCTCGTAGCGGAAGTACTCCAGCGCGGTGACGTCGTTGTCGCGAACGCGCATGAACGCTTCCGCCGGGTTATCCAGGTGGAGGCGACCGGTAGTCACGGCGATTGCACCGTCGACCATGTTCGTTGCGGCAAGTGTGAGATCTTCAACTGGTGCGGTTTGCTGAATCATGTGTTGACCTGCCTTTACATCTGGCTCCAGCGCAGGCTGACAGCTTGCGCCACGCGCTCGACAGCGATCAGGTATGCGGCCTGCCGCATAGAGATCTTCCGGCGTTCGGATTCCCGGAAGACGTTGTTGACGGCGGAACGCATCTCGGCATCGAGCTGCTTGCGCACGTCTTCCAGCGTCCAGCGATTGCCCTGCAGCCCCTGCAGCCATTCAAAGTAGGAAACGACCACTCCGCCGGCGTTTGCCAGAATATCCGGCGCGATTGCCACACCGCGTTCGGTCAGTATCTGATCGGCTTCTGACGTGGTCGGTCCGTTTGCGCCTTCAACAATGACCCGGGCCCGAATGTCGTTGGCGTTCTCGCCGGTGATTTGACCTTCCAGCGCGGCGGGAATCAGCGCATCGCATTCCAGCGTCAGCACATCCTCCATGGAAATTCGCTCCACGTCATCGCTGAGGTATTCCCTCAGTAGCCGTGGGGGCCGGCAGTGAACGGCCTGCAAGATCCGGGGAATGTCGAGACCGTTGGGGTTGTAGAGCCCGGCGCTGACGTCTGAAATGGCGACAATTTTCGCCCCGAGTTCGTGGAGTCTCCGCGCGGCTTCGCTACCGACTTTGCCGAAGCCCTGGATGACGACGCGCGCGTCTTTCGGGTTGATCCACTGCTTCTCAAGCATTTCCACGGTGACGAGCGCGACACCACGACCGGTCGATTCTCCGCGACCGGGAATCCCACCGAGTGCGACCGGTTTTCCGGTGACGACGGATGGTTCGTGGCGGCCAATTCGACGCTCATACTCATCGCGGAACCAGGCCATCATGCGTTCGTCGGTGTTGACATCGGGGGCCGGAACGTCGATTTGAGCTCCAATGAAAGGCGCGAGCGCGTTCGCGTAGGCCCGGGTGATCCGAGCGAGTTCGGCGGTAGACATCAATGCCGGATCGCAGACGACGCCGCCCTTGGCGCCACCGTAGGGCAGGTTCAACAGGGCGCATTTCCACGTCATCAGTGCCGCCAGCCCGCGGACCTCATCCAGGTCCGAAGCCGGGTGGAATCGCATTCCGCCTTTCCCCGGGCCGAGAACACGCGAGTGTTGCACTCGGTATCCGGTGAACGCCTCGATCCGACCGTCATCCATCTCGACCGGGAGCGTCACGGTGATTTCGCGTTCTGATTCGTTGATGAGATTGAAGAGGGAGGAGCTGATTTCGAGAATGTCTGCGGCGTCGCGAACGTATTGCTGGCTATCTTGCAGGAGTACTGAGCCTGCGGCAGTTGATTGCCTGCTTCCGGGCGTTCCTGCCCGTTCGACCGTTGTGGCCATAGTGATTTCCTTTCCTCAGAGGGGTGTTAACCGATTTGAAGGCCCGAACCGGACCTTGTTCTGAAGTATGAGGAAGGGAGCATGAGAAACCCGTGAGAAAGGGGCAGTGAGAAATGAGAAGGTGATGAGAAGGAATCTAACGGCCGGGGTCAGGTCTCCTGCGTGGCGAGGAAATAGCCGATTCCATTGCGAGTCTTGATGAATCTCGGGCGCGATGGATTGGGCTCGATCTTGTTCCGAAGATAGCGAATATAGGTGCGCAGGTAAGAGAGTTCATCGCGGTAGTCCGACCCCCACACCTCGGTGAGAAGTTCTGCGTGGGTTACCACCTGGTTCGGACGACGAGCGAGTGTCAGCAGCAACCGGTACTCGGTTGGTGTCAACTGGATGTCTTCGCCGGAAATTGAGACAGTGTAGGTGGCCTGATTGATTATCAGTTCATCAATCTCGATTCTCCCTGAAGATTGATCGGATCCGCGCGTACGCTTCATGACGGCATTGACCCTGGCAAGCAGTTCTTTGGCGCTGAACGGCTTGGTGATGTAGTCATCTGCGCCGAGGGCGAATCCTTTGAGTTTGTCTGGTTCCCGGGCGCGGGCAGTCAACATGATGATCGGCGTTGATGAAAAGCCCCGGATCCGCTGGCAGACCTCGAAACCATCCAGCGAGCCCGGCAGAAGCAGATCGAGGATGATCAGATCTGGCGACTCCACTGCTGCCTGCTCAACGGCCGTCTGGCCATCGTTTGCTACCACGACACGGTGGCCAATCGAGCTCAGCAGCGTTTCGATCAATCGCACCAGCCGTGGCTCGTCTTCCACGACCAGAATTGTTGCCGGAGATTCGCGCTTATTCGCCGGATTCATCGTCAAGCTCCTCTTCAGGCCCTTCCAGATAGTCTGGCAGGGTGAATGTCAGGGTGGTGCCTTCATCCACCGCGCTTTCGGCCCAGATCCGGCCGCCGTGCGCCCGAACGATCGAATCGACGATCGGTAGTCCCAGCCCTGTGCCGCTCACACCGTGTGTCTGACGCTGCTCGGTCCGAAAGAAGCGCTCGAAAAGCTTGTTGAGATGCTCTGGCGCGATGCCGATCCCCTGATCGGAAACCTGGACGACTGCTTCGGACCGCCGCTCATCATGATGACATCGGACAACGATCATCCCGCCGCCCGGAGCGTACTTGATTGCGTTATCGAGGAGGTTGGTCAGGACCTGATGCACGCGTTGCTCATCAGCGTTGACCGGCGGCAATCCGGGATCGATCTGCACGATCAATCGGTGCCGATCTGTCCGGCGCGCCATCAGATCCACCGTGCGGCGGATGACCCGACTCAGCAGAACTGGCTCACGGTGCAACTCCAGCGCGCCGGCCTCGATTACAGTCGAATCCAGAATGTGGGTAACCATCTCATTCAGGCGGTCGCTCTCCTCATCGATCGCCTGAAGAAATTCGGCCGTCATTTCGCTGTCCAGATCGATCTCATCAAGCAGCATGGCCGACGAATAGCCCTTGATCGATGCCAGGGGAGTCCGCATTTCATGGGCGAGCATTCCAATCAGGTCGAACCGGACGTCCGCTGCCTCAGCGCGGGCACGCTCACGTTCGGCATCGATCGCTATGCGATTTTCCAGCGCCAGTTGGGCGAGCTGTGCTGCTGAAGAAAGCGATGCTTCCAGCTTCGGATCAAGATGGCTGGTTGCGGGCCAGTCCAGATACAGCACAAGCTGGATGCTGCCTTTCGCGCGCATCGGCAGGCACAGCCGTGCGGTTCCGTCGGGGGACCGCGAACAGTCGAACTCGGGTGGAAGCAGATGTTGAAACGCCGCCGGCAATACCTGCGTCAGCTCGGACACGTTGCGAGGCGGAATTATGGTGGCGGCGAACTCATAGAGGTGATCGGACTGCATGTTCAATGTTTCTCTGCTGCCGGGGGCGCACGTTAAAGGTGGTACGCTACTGCGTTGTGACGAGATTATACCGGGGAGAAAGATGATCAGGTCCTGGAACGAGATCAACTACGTCGAGGTTCCGAACGGGGACATCATGGATGATTCCACCAACGTTTTCATCATCGGAACAGATCCGGTGATGTTGATCGACACCGGGTCAGTCGTCGGTATGCCGGTCCTGCTCGAGACATTGAACACGCTGGGAAATCCCAACGTCTCAACAATTCTCCTGACGCATGTTCATATTGACCATGCCGAAAGCACTGAAGAGATCCGGCGGCTGACCGGAGCCTCTGTTCGCTTTCACGAAGCAGAGCTGCCGGAACTCGCCGCGACGACGACTCACGACATACCGCTGGATGAGCGAATCGAAGACGGCGAGATCATTGAACATGCCGGCGTTCGCCTCGAGGCAGTGCTGACTCCGGGACATGCCGCCGGTCATCTCTCGTTCGTGGAGCCGGCAGAGAACTGGGGAATCGTGGGGGACCTCGTTACCGGTTCCGGGTCTTCAGCGGTGTTTCCGCCCTGGGGAGATCTGCAGGACTATCTTGATTCGATGCAGCGGATCGCTGACAGAGGGATCAATCCACTGCTGCCGAGTCACGGTGATCCGGTGACGAACGGGCCGGAGGCACTGCAGCATTTCATCCGGAGACGATTGCAGCGCGAGGAACAGATTCTGGAGCTTCTGGATGATCAAGAGCTCTCGGTTGAGGAAGTTCGTGATCGGCTCTACGAGAATGTTCCGCAGGACCTGTTGAGCGACGTGACCGGCAACGTTATTCTCCATCTGGAGAAGCTCGAACGCGAAGGCCGCATTACCCGGAGTGAATCCGGTAAGGAATCCCGGTTCTCACGGGAATCGCTGAATCGATAAGAACGGAGCGATGAGGATGACCCGGATTCGTCAGATCGATGCGTTCACAAATGAGCCGTTCCGGGGTAACCCGGCCGGCGTCTGCATCCTTTCCGGTCCGGCAGACAAGGTCTGGATGCAGTCCGTGGCGGCAGAGATGAATGTGGCCGAAACGGCGTTCCTCTGGCCGGTTGATGACGGGTTCAGTCTTCGCTGGTTTACTCCGACGACCGAAGTTGACCTCTGCGGTCACGCGACGCTCGCCAGCGCTCACGCGTTGTGGGAGAGCGGCACGCTGGAGTCCTCCCGCCAGGCGGTGTTCTCTACGAAGAGCGGGATTCTCACCGCCGACCGAGAAGGGGACTGGATTGTGCTGGATTTCCCATCTGAACCCCGTGTGGAGGAGATCGAGCGGGAGCCGATTGAAGCGGCGATCGGCACTGACGTCCTCGGCGTGTTCCGGAACCGATTCGACTATCTTGCCGAGGTTTCGTCTGAGCGGGAGGTTACCGACCTTTCGCCGGATTTGCGTGCGATCCGCGCAATGGGCTGCCGGGGCTTGATCGTCACCGCCCGGGGTGAGCATCCAGACCGTGATTTCGTTTCCCGCTTCTTTGCCCCGTCTGTGGGAGTGGATGAAGATCCGGTTACCGGTTCGGCACACTGTTTCCTGGCGCCGTACTGGTCCGAGAAACTCGGCGGCAACGAACTGACTGGATATCAGGCGTCGACGCGTGGCGGAGTCGTTGGTGTGGAATTGCACGGTGATCGGGTCCGGCTCAAAGGCCAGGCGATCACCGTGCTGGATGGCGAACTGATCGACTAGCCGATTCGCCGGAGATGCAGGGCGTCGGTGTGGCCGGGTTCGTTGTGATAAACGAGGCTTCCCACGATCAACGCGTGGTCGCCGTGCCTTGCTTCTCCGATGCGCACGAGTTCGTCTGATATCTGCTTCATCAACGCTTCAGTGCCGGATGCATACTCGGCTACGATAGACTCAACTCCCCAGACGAGTGCAAGCTGGTTTGCGATAAACGGATCATTGGTCATCGCAATAATCGGGACCTCCGGCCGTTCCCGCGCCACTTCGCGGGCCGAAAATCCACTTCGCGTCAGCACGCCGATGACATTCACTAGTGATGAACGCTGCGTGATATCGAACGCCGCGCGGGCAATCGTCGACGCAATCGTCGTTGGTTCCTCTGTGTCAGGCTCGCGGTGAGGTGGGAGGCCACGTTCGATTGCTGAGACAACGCGATCCATCATCGCGACCGCTTCCAGCGGATAGTCGCCGGTCGCGGTTTCGGCACTCAACATAACGGCGTCGGTTCCATCGAGAACGGCGTTAGCGACGTCGCTTGTCTCGGCGCGGGTGGGAATCGGCTGGTAGATCATTGATTCCAGCATCTGCGTTGCCGTGATGACCGGCCTGCCACGTCGGTGGCCGATCTGAATAATTCGCTTCTGTGCCAGCGGCACATCTTCCGGAGGAAGTTGCACACCAAGGTCGCCTCGAGCAACCATCAGCGCATCCGCTGCCTGGGCGATCGCGTCAATGTTTTCCAGCGCTTCTGCACGTTCGATCTTTGCGATGATCTTGCACCGACCCCCGTATTTCTGAAGCTCGGCACGGACGAGTTCAACGTCGGCGGCCTTTGTGACAAAGCTCATACCCAGATACTCGAGGTCCGCTTCGGCAGCGAACCGGATGTCCCGGCACTCATCTTCGGAGAGGATGCGCTGGTCGACCGGCGCGCCGGGCACCGTGACTCCCTGTCGCCCTCGAAGGTACCCGCCGCGGATTACCTGACATCTGGCGCTGGTTCCATCAGCTTCGTGTACGACGAGCTCGAGCAGCCCGTCGGCCATGAGGACGCGCTGACCTGGACGCAGGCGCTCGACGACTTCTGCCTCGTCAATCGTCAGTTCTTCTTCAGTGAGCATCGCTTCTCCGGCAACGAGCCGGACTGATGCATCGCGTCTGAGACGGATTTGCTCTCCGTCAGGGAGCGGGCCAGTCCGCGGTTTGACGCCGGCGAGATCCTGCAGGATGCCGACGTGATGGCCGGTCGAATCGACGGCGTCACGAATTGACTTCACGATCTTCTCGCGGTCTTCGATGCTGTTGTGGGCTGCGTTCACGCGGAAGACGTTCACGCCGGAGAGTATTAGTTGCTTGAGAATCGTAACGTCCCATGAGGCGGGACCGACCGTGGCGACGATCTTTGTCTTGCGTCCGTTAACTTCCCCTGACAATGGGAATCCTCCTCGGACCACCAGATGGCGACAGCGGCACCCGGTTTTCTCACACTTTTCTCATTCCTTCACTGCACACCATAGCATGTCCGGGGTGCGACGGGTAGGAGCCCTGCTGCGGTGGCTCGCAGCGGTGCGCAGAAACTGGTCGTGATTGCCCTGAACTGGGGACCATATGGGGACAGCCATTTGACGATAGGGTATAAACTGAGGCAGGTTGACTGTTATCCTGTGCGAACAGACGATGAACGCGCGATAACAGCGTTGCAGACACAGGTTAATTGCGGATCTGGCAGTGTCTGGTGGAACGACGGGGGTCGTTCCGGTACTATTAGCTGCCAGTGTAGAAGGGCGCGGAACGCGCCGCAACTGCAGCCTGCCACGGAAATGCTTCGGCCGGGCACAGTCGACGTGCGCGAGTTGAGAGCAACACAAGACTCGCTCAACCAGACGAAGCCCCACCGTGACTGGCTCGACGAAACAGATGAAACTGGAGGCGTGGTCAATGGCGAGCACGAAGAAGAGCCGCACCAAGGGGTTCCCACTCGAAAAGAGTGACCTGCTGGATATGTACCGGCAGATGTATCTCATCCGTGAGTTCGAGAATTCCTCAGCTGAACAATACGCGATGGGCAAGATTGCCGGCTTCCTGCACCTCTATATTGGTGAAGAAGCGATCGCGGTTGGTTCGATCAAAGCAATCGAAGAACGTGATCACGTGCTCGGGCACTACCGAGATCACGGTTATGCACTCGCGTTGGGCCTCGACCCGGGTGAAGTTATGGCAGAGCTGTTTGGCAAGAAGACCGGAGTGACCGGTGGTCGAGGCGGCTCAATGCACCTCGCCGATGCCAGCAAGAACTTCTGGGGTGGATTCGCAATCGTGTCCGGTCATTTGCTTCCCTCAGTTGGACTGGCCTACGCCAGCAAATACATGAATGAAGACCGCGTGGTGCTCTGTTACTTCGGCGATGGAGCTACCAACGCCGGCGCGTTCCACGAGGCGATGAATATGGCCGCGGTCTGGGAGCTGCCGATCATCTTCTACTGCGAGAACAACCTCTACGGCATGGGTACCGCGGTGGAGCACGTTTCGGCCGTTCAGGAAATGGCCAAGAAGGCGCTCGCCTACGACATGCCCTCCATGCAGATTGACGGGCAGAACGTGATCGAGGTCTACGAGAAGACGAAGGAAGCTGTCGAGCACTGCCGGTCCGGGAAAGGACCGATGTTCATCGAAGCATTGACCTACCGCTTCCGTGGCCACTCTATGGCGGACCCGGAACAGTATCGGGAGCGCGAAGAAGTCGAACAGTACCGTGCGTACGATCCGATTCCGCTCTTCCGTGACCGCTTGCTCGAAGAGAAGGTGGTGACCGAAGACGAACTGGAAGAGATCCACAAGGCAGTGAACGAACAGGTCAAGGCAGCGGTGAAATTCGCCGACGAAAGCGAGAATCCGCCACTGGAGACGCTCGCAGATTTCGTTTACGCCGATCCCATCACGGTTCGATAGTGCGGGTCACGGATAGCTGGGAAGGAAACGAGGCACGCTAATGGCACGGGATATTACCGTACGCGATGCGCTGCGCGAGGCGCTTCGCGAGGAAATGGATCGCAATGAGAATGTAATTCTCATGGGCCAGGATATCGGCGCATACGGCGGGTCATATGTCGTGACGGCTGGATTTCTCGATGAATATGGCCGCCAGCGCATCGTTGACACACCGATCGCCGAGAATGGCATCGTCGGCAGTGCAACCGGTATGGCGATGGGTGGCATGCGCCCGGTAGTCGAGCTGATGACCATCAACTTCAGCCTGCTCGCAATCGACCAGATCGTCAACCACGCGGCAAAGTTGTATTCAATGTTCAACGGCCAGTACACGGCGCCAGTGGTGATCCGGACCGCGGCGGGCTGGGGACAGCTGGCGGCGACTCATTCGCAGACGTTCGAGAACTGGTACGCCCACGTTCCCGGTCTGCGCGTTGTGATGCCGGCTACCCCGGCCGATCACAAGGGCTTCATGAAGTCCGCGCTGCGCGGCAACGACCCCGTCATGTTCATTGAGCATTCCCTGATTTACCGGAACCGCGGCGAAGTCCCGGATGACGATGATTTCACGCTTCCGCTCGAAGGTTCCGAAGTTCGACGGGAAGGCGACCATGTGACGATCGCCTGCTGGTCTCGGGGATATTACCTGGCGGTCGAAGCAGCCGAAGAGCTCGCAAAAGAGGGCATCGAGTGCGAGATCGTTGACATGCGTGTCCTCCGCCCGATGGATACCGAGACGGTTGCCGAGTCAGTCCGCAAGACCAACCGACTGGTGGTTGTTGAAGAGGGCTGGAAGACGCTTGGGGTTGGTAGCGAAATCGCCGCTGCGATTCAGGAGCAGGCATTCGATCATCTGGATGCACCGATCGAGCGAGTGGCGAGCCAGGAAGTCCCGGTGCCATACAACCGTGAAATGGAGCGTTCCGTCTTCCCGGACAAGAACAAAGTGATCGAAGGCGTGCGCACCGTTCTGGCGAAAGACGTCAACACCGCGACAGTGTCGTAGCCGATCGGCACGATTCCCGTCTGTTTAGCGCCGCGGCTCGATACCAGAAGCGACCGCGGCCACGCGATTCGAGCTGAATCAGAGGAGCGCGAGATGGCCAAAGAAGTCCTCATGCCCCGGATGGGCTATGACATGGATGAGGGCACCCTGCTGCGGTGGCTGAAGGGCATCGGAGACACGATCGAGCGTGGTGAACCGATTGCCGAGATCGAAACCGACAAGACGAATCTGGAGATCGAGTCGTTCGAGGGTGGCGTTATTCACAAGTTTCTGATCGAAGAAGGTGACACGGTTCCCGTCGGTCAGGCGATCGCGATTGTCGGTGAAGCTGGTGAGGAAGTCCAGGACGATGCCGGGTCTTCTGCACAGGAGAGTGCCCCGGAACCGGCGGCCGAACAGCAGCCAACGACGGAGTCCGAGGAACCGGCGGTTTCTGCGTCCACCGCTTCGAGCAACGGCGCGGCAGATCAGCCGGCCCAGCAGGTCGCCGATCGCAAGCCGGGTGAGCGCGTTCGAGCATCGCCGCTAGTCCGCCGCCTCGCAGCCGAGCATGAACTGGATCTGCAGCAAATCAACGGCACTGGTCCGGGTGGCCGCATTATCAAGGACGACGTTCTCCCGCTCATCGGCACACCGCAGGCACCGACGAAGGCCGAACCGGCCGCTGCTCCGGCAGCGCAGGAAGCGCCGGCCCCGGCGGCAACCGCGGATGCCTTCAGCCAGGACGGCGTCGAATCAGAACTACAGGACCTGAGCCGGCTGCGGAAGACCATCGCCAAGCGGATGACCGAGAGTTTCTCTCAGCAGCCGCACTTTTACGTGTCCAATGCGATCGACATGGGTAAGGCGATGGAGCTTCGCAAGCAGATCAACGCGGACGTTGAAGATGAGAGCCAGAAGGTCTCTGTTAACGACCTCATCGTCAAGGCAACGGCGCTGGCGCTGCGCAAGTTCCCGATGCTCAACGCGGCCTATGCTGATGACCAGGTGAAGATCTACAAGCGAATCGACATCAACATCGCGATCGCTGTTGAGGGCGGGCTGGTCAGCCCGTTCATTCCGGATGCGGACAACAAGCCGATTGGTCAGATAGCGGCGATGTCCAAGGATCTGGCAAAGCGAGCTCGCGAGGGCGGACTGACACCGGACGAATACCAGGGTGGCACGTTCACGACGAGCAACCTGGGAATGTTCGATGTCGACCGCTTTATTGCGATCATCAACCCGCCGCAGGCGGGGATCCTGGCGATCGGCAGCATCACGAAACAGCCAGTCTGGGACGATGACCGCGAGGAGTTTGTGCCGGCTGACATCATGAACGCGACGATCTCAGCGGATCACCGTGTCACGGATGGCGTTGCCGCAGCCGAGTTCCTGCAGGAGGTGAAGCGACTGCTGCAGAACCCGATGCAGTTGCTGGTGAGCTAGCGAGCCAAACCTCGAAATGAAGTTGAAGGTGGGCGTCCCGACCAGGTCGCCCGCTTTTGTTTCTCAGTGTGTCGATTATCAGGGTATCCGCTCTGGACAATTCATTCTGGCTCCCTGAAACTGTGGAGAATCACGTTGATGTGTGCGAACGCACTGAACAAAGGAGCGTACCCCTATGAAGGCCGCAGTTCTCTGGGAACGCCGGACCCCGCTCAAGATCGAGGAGATCGATCTGGCTGATCTCCAGCCGGGTGAGGCTCGTGTGCGAATGCTTGCGAGCGGTGTCTGCCACTCTGATCTTCATCACATCAACCGGGAGACTCCCTTCAAGCCACCGCTGGTGCTGGGGCATGAAGGTGCCGGGGTTGTCGACGCAGTGTCTCCGGACGTGAAATCGGTCAAGCCCGGAGACCGCGTAGTGATCATGTTCGGGTCCAAGTGCGGGACCTGCCATTTCTGCCATTCAGGCGAGGATTATCTTTGCACGACCCCGCTGCCAGATCACCCCAGGTTCATTCGGAAAGACGAGCGGTTTGCCCAGCTACTCGGGGTCGGATCGTTTGCCGAGTACGTGAATGTAACTGCATCCAACCTTGTGCGAGTTCCGGATGAGGTGCCCATCGAGTGTGCGGCTCTTCTGGCCTGCGGGGTCACAACCGGTCTCGGAGCGGTGACGACGACGGCGAAGGTCGAACCCGGCTCGAATGTCGCGGTGATAGGCATCGGCGGGGTCGGAATGAATGTTGTGCAAGGAGCTGCGCTGGCCGGTGCGAACCGGGTGATCGCTGTCGATCTGGTCGAGCGGAAGCTCGAGATGGCGCACCAGTTCGGGGCAACCCACATGATCAACGCGAGCGAGACCGATCCGGTTCAGGCAATCAAGGATCTGACGCACGGTCGGGGCGCCGATTACGTGTTCGAGGTCATCGGCCGTCCGAATACGATCAAGCAGGCCTACGATGCGGCCCGGAATGGTGGAACCGCAGTGGTCGTGGGTCTGGGCGCGGCTGATGAGGAAGTCAGCTTTAACCTCGCAGAGCTGATGCGTTCGGGCAAGGCGATCCAGGGATGCTTCTACGGATCGGTTCGCCCGCATATGGACGTGCCGCGCTACATCGACATGTATCTGAATGGCCGGATCAAAATCGACCAGCTGATCTCCCGGCGGTTCCGTCTGGATCAGGTCAACGAAGCGTTCGATGCCATGCAAGCAGGAGAAGTGGCGCGTGGAGTGATCATGTACGAGTAGGAACGCGCTGAGGCGAAGGTCGGAGTATCAAGGAGCAGGATTCGAAGCGGAGAACGAAC
>SLMJ01000252.1 GCA_007133615.1 Thermomicrobiaceae bacterium
AGCAATGCCGGCCTGAACGGGGAATGCCACAGGTCAATCGCCCACGCCCACGCACCTACTGGCCGAATGACGCGGCCGAATTGGCCGAACGATTGCTTCGCTCTGGTATGAATAGCGCGTGAGCAATGGTATGGACTGTGTAACCGTTCGACGCGATATGTGGAAGCAGGCACGAGGTGTTCCGGTTATCCGGTGAGGAGCTACTCAAACTGGTGACTGCAGTCGTTATCTGCTGGACGCCAGGGATTGCCGGATCGTTGCTCGTTTCAACTGGAGAAGGCAGCTGGTATCAACAGATCGACAAGCCATGGTTCAACCCGCCGGGCTGGGTTTTCGGACCTGTCTGGTCAGTCCTCTATATCGGTATGGGTATATCGCTCTACCTGGTCTGGACCCGTGGAGATCGATCACGGCACTGGTACTGGTTAATTGGCGTATTCGCAGCTCAGCTCATTCTCAATGGGCTCTGGACACCTGCCTTTTTCGGGCTGGAAGCGCCGGAGACGGGTCTCGCGGTAATCATTCCACTCTGGGGGATGATCGTGGCAACAATTCTTCTGGCGCGTCGCTATTCGAGCCCCGCGGCGCTGATCCTGGTTCCGTACCTGATGTGGGTTACGTTTGCCACAGTGCTGAACGTCTCGATCTGGCAGCTCAACTAGCGTTGCGGGACGCCAGCCAGCATCCACCGGTGCCGAGCACGCCCACATAAATCGCACCGATGACACTCAGAGGAATGCTGGTCTGTAGCGCAAGATCAGGCATGAATGAGAAGAGCTCGATAGCAGCGATCGCACTAACCGCCAACGCGATCGCCATGCTTGCTCCAACGACAGCGGATTCCGCTCCACTTAGCTGCAGCCGGCTGCCAGCAACATAACCGCCAATTGCCGGACCGATCGGCCCGGTCACGAAATGAATGCCCGGCGGTAGCAGGCAAATGACACTGACCGCGAAGGCGATGAGTGTTCCGGCGACAACTCGTCCACTTCTCACAGCGAAAGGCTACTTCGAGCCGGCTGTGGTCGAGGCATGTTGCTCGATCGCTTTGCGGATGATCTCGTAATCTTCCTCGTCGATCTTGTGAACGTTGCCCTGAAACGCCAGCGTCCAGTTCTTTGCAGGCCACTTCTGGACGTATTTCGTTTGGAGGGCAGTCTCCTCGGCGTCCAGAAAGTTGTCGTCATCGAGAATGATGTCCGGCTCGATGTTGACTCGATGTGGGTAGACCTCGTCGTCACGCTTCTTGTTGTTGCTCTTCCAGATGATGGTTGAGTCCTCGAACGCCTCCGAGGTGATGGTCGCGATGCCGCCGAATGCTTTCTTGCCGGTAATGTAGTAGATGATCTTGTCACCGGGCTGCATCTGCGCAGCCTTCTTGCGCTGGCGGGACTTCATGCCCTGGATAGTGAAATCATGCTCGCGCGTTGCCGCGAAATTGTCTGGCGAACCGACGATGATCCAGAAGTTCTTTTCGGTGTCACTCATTCTGTGCTCCCTTCAGCCGTTCTGCACCTGTTCAGATTATGACATACACCATTTGCGGGCCCGGCCCGCCTCCGGCATACTGGACGAAAGCGCACACGCCAGCATCTGCTATTCAGCTCGAGTTACGGAGGCACCCGGTGGCATCCCAGCAATTGCGTGAACGACTGGTTTCGATTGTCGGACCGGACGGACTTCTTGATGATCCCTATGATCTCCTGGTCTATGAATACGACGCGTCTGATGAGGCGATTGCCGGTAGCCATCAACCGGATTTTGTGGTGCTTCCGACCACGTCTGAGCAGGTTGCCGAGGTCGTGCGAATCGCTCGGGAATTCAACGTCGTCGTGACGCCGCGAGGAGCAGGGACCGGTCTGGCGGGAGGAGCCATCGCCTCTCAGGGCGGAATCATGGTGGTTCTGACCAGAATGACGAAGATTCTCGAGGTCAATTACCTTGATCGCTACGCCGTCGTCGAGCCAGGGTTGATCAACCTTGATCTATCAGTCAAGACATCGCCGGATGG
Organism: Thermomicrobiaceae bacterium; assembly: GCA_007133615.1. GTDB lineage: Bacteria > Chloroflexota > Chloroflexia > Thermomicrobiales > Thermomicrobiaceae > SLMJ01. The sequence goes on from SLMJ01000252.1 coordinate 2,012, forward strand.
CTATTTCTTCGCACCGGATCCGTCGTCCCAGAAGGCCTGCACGATCGGCGGAAACGTCGCGAACAATAGCGGCGGTCCGCACTGCCTGAAGTACGGAGTTACTTCGAATCACATTCTGGGTCTCGAAGTCGTTCTGCCCAGCGGTGAACTCATCTGGGTTGGTGGTTCCGCGCCGGAGACCCCGGGTTACGATCTCACCGGTGTGATGGTTGGCTCGGAAGGAACGATCGGCATCGTAACGAAAGCGATGGTCCGATTGACTCGTAATCCAGAAGACATCAATGTGTTGATGGCGCCGTTCCCGACGATTGAATCCGCCTCTGGTGCGGTGAGTTCGATCATCGCGGCGGGGATTCTCCCGGCTGCGCTCGAGATGATGGACGCCCTGACGATCGAAGCTGTCGAGACTGCCTTCAATGCTGGTTACCCGCGCGATGCCGGGGCCGTCCTGCTGATCGAGATCGACGGACTGCGAGAAGCCGTTGCGGAGAGCACCGAAGAGATTGTCACCATCTGCAAACAGCACGACGCGAAAGAGGTTCGGGTTGCCACATCCCAGGCAGAGCGTGATCTGTTCTGGCAGGGGCGTAAGGCAGCATTCGGTGCGATGGGTCGACTGACAAAGAACTATTACCTGCAGGATACTGTCGTACCCCGAACCAAGCTTCCGCAAACGCTAAAGCGCGTTGACGAGATCTCGCGTGATTACGACCTCAAAATCGCAAACGTGTTTCATGCCGGCGATGGCAATCTGCATCCGCTGATTCTGTTCGATCGCTACAAGCCAGGCGATCTGGAGAAGGTCCTGAACGCAGGAACAGAGATGCTTCACTACTGCGTTGATGTCGGCGGGGCGATCTCCGGAGAGCACGGGATCGGGCTCGAGAAGAAGGACCATCTGACCATGATGTACTCGACCGATGATCTTGCTGCAATGGCCGGCCTCAAACAGAGCTTCGATCCAACGCAGTACTTCAATCCGGACAAAGTGCTACCGAGTGGCAGTGGCTGTGGTGAAATCGATTCACTGAAGGAACACGCCAGGTGGGAGAAGATGGGCATCCATGTCGTCTGACGCAGACACGGTAATTCGGACGTTCTCCGAACTGGTCGACGAACTTCCGCAGCGAGAGACCGGAGAATACCTGGTTGATTCCATTCAGCCCGGTCACGTGGTGCGGCCGGAATCGGTGGATCAACTCGCCGAGGTGATCCGCGGCGTTCGAGCGGATCGACTGGCGGCGGTACCGTGGGGCGGTGGAACGCAGATGGGCGTCGGGAACCCACCGGCACGGTACGACGTTGGCATTGATCTCTCAGCGATCAACGATGTCCTGCGCTACGACGCCGACGATATGACGATGTCTGTTCAGGCTGGCTGCCGGCTGGCCGATCTGAACCAGATGCTCGGCGAGCACCGCCAGGTTCTGCCAGTTGATGCCGCCCTCCCGGAGCGGGCGACGATTGGCGGCCTTACAGCGGTCGGTTCGTCCGGCCCGAGACGACTGGGGTACGGTCCGCTCCGCGATCTCATCATTGGCATGAGCGTAATGTCGACGGATGGGGTGGTAACGAAAGGTGGCGGGCAGGTCGTCAAGAACGTGACCGGGTTCGACATGATGCGGCTTCACCATGGTGCCCTGGGCTCACTGGGTATCATCGTCTCGATGAATTTGAAGATTATTCCGAAACCGCAGTCAGAACGGACCGTGATCGCGCTGTTTGATTCTCTTGATGATGCAGATCAGGCGGCTCGTGAAGTGCTGCAATCTCAGCTCGGGGTAACCGCACTCGTCGTGACCAACCCTGAGGCAACCCGGGAAGCGACTGACAGTGCCCGATCGAACTGGGCGATTTCGGTACGCTGCGAAGCGCCACCATCGGCGGTCGTCCGGCAGGCGGAACGCGTGCAGGAGTACGTTGCATCGAATGCACAGGATGTGACGACCGAAGACTCTACTGACGCCTCACAAGAACGCTGGAATCGGATCGGCAAAGCGCTTGAGCAGCGTCCTGCCCAGGAAGACGTCTCGATCCGGCTCGGTTCAACGGCGTCGAAGCTTCGTGCAACAGCCGGATCAGTCGCCCACACACTGGCTGGCGCTGAGGACGTCCGCTTGACCCTCGACTACGGGAGCGGTCTTCTGTATACACGGTTCCCGGCACGCGCGGTCAACGAAAGCGAGTTCCAGGTCGTCTTTGATCAACTGTCGGGCGCTGGCGACCACATCACCGTATCGACCGCACCTGCAAACCTGAAGCAATCGATCCAGGACGTCTTTGGCGCTACTCCGGCGGGATTCTCTGCGCTGGAATCACTCAAGGAAACCTTCGATCCAGACAGGATACTCAGTCCGGGGCGAACGATTGGCAAACTCTAGGCGGAACGATGTACGCGATGCGAATGAAACGTGACGGGACCAGGTATGAGTGACGACCCGCAGAAAACAACTTTCTCGCCACCGGATGTCCCGGATTTCGACGTGATCCGCTCCTGTGTTCACTGTGGATTCTGCTTGCCGACCTGTCCGACGTACGTGCTGACTGGCAAGGAACGATCGTCACCGCGGGGCCGGATCTGGCTGATGAAGTCGATCGCCGAGGGTCGGATGGACATGATGGATCCGATCTTCGAACACGAGATGTCCTTCTGCCTGAACT
>SLMJ01000156.1 GCA_007133615.1 Thermomicrobiaceae bacterium
AGCAGTCGGGTTCGTCCGAGGTCTGGACTGAACTCGATCTGCCGGCCCCGGATCCGCCGGATGACCCGCGTCACCGGCCAGCCAGCGGTGGTCAGCAGCGTCACGAGGAAGAATCCCAGTAACCCGAGATGAAGACCCGCAGACTGGTGCCAGGAAATGCGATCCAGCGTCATCAACAGCGGCCAGGCCAGGTGGACGGTCGTCGCTTCGCCGTTCTCGTCGAAGTCGAACCCGAGCCGATTGTGGCCATCCTGCTCCTGATAGAGCCCCGGCGCGATCCTGATCCAGGTAGTATCCGGCACCAGCGCCGGAGACATCTGGGTGATTATCGTGCCATCGTCGTTCTCGGTGACATCCATTGTATGGGCGGTCGCGGTGGATGGCAGTTGCATGAAGGTGTGGTGGTCGATCCGGTTCCAGCGATATGTGCCGGCAACCGTGCCGTCCTCAGCATCAGCATCGGGTTCGACAGTCGCTTCGACGGGGAAGTAATCGTCCAGAATCGCCTCGATCAGCGGGTACTGGGTATAGATCGCGCTGCCGTGGTTCGCTGCGACGAAGATTCCGACATCTTCATCCGGTAGCAGGTAGAGCATGCTGGAAAAGCCGACCCATTGCCCGCCATGATGGACGCCGCGCCGGTCCCCGTTTTCGTGCTCGATGAACCCGATTGCGCTGCCGGAAACACCTTCGTGCAGTCGGAACTGCGTTCCATGCATCTCCGTGGTCGTCTCCGGCTCCAGCAGAGCCCCGCCCTCATCGAGGTGAGCAATCATGAAGCGGGCGATGTCGTGACCAGTGGTGCGGAGCCCTCCAGTCGGACGCTGGTTGAGATGCCAGACCTCCATCGGCGTCGCCGGTCCGGGCATCGGCTCGTGACCGATTGCCATATCAGGGATCAGATCGGCCGGGTATGCATAGGTGCTGCGCTCCATCCCAAGCGGTTCGAAAATGTGGTTGGAGATGTACTCATCAAAAGTCTGCCCGCTAACCTGCTCGATAACGTATCCGGCCAGCGCCATTCCGGTGTTGCTGTACGTCATCGTTTCGCCGGGCGGACGTATCCGCGGTGGCATATTCTCGTTCAAGCTGTCCTGCAACGATGGGATGTCGTCGGGGCCAGAGGCGGTTGAACCGAGGAAAAAGCGTTCGTCGAAGCCCGGCGTGTGCGTCATCAGATGGCGAAGCGTGATCGGCTCTTCGTAGTTATCCGGGATTTCGACACCGTTAATGTACTCCCGCACATCGGTATCCAGATCGACAAGACCCTGCTCCACAAGTTGCATGACCGCGGTGGCGGTGAAGAGTTTAGCGACCGATCCGACGTCGAAAATCGTCTGGTCAGGGTCAACCGGATCATCCGTGTCCACCTCGGTGACGCCATATCCCTTGCTGAAAAGGATCTCGCCGCCCTGAACCACCACGACCGCAACGCCCGGAATGCTGTACTCGTCCATTTGCTCATCAACCAGCGGGTCGATGAAGTTCTCGAGTTCGTTGCCGGGAGGTAGTTCCGCTCGAACAGCGGGTGCGGTGAGAACCGTGGTGGATAGAAGTGCGACCAGCATCGCGACTGTCACGATGCAAGTCCAGACCCGAGAGCGATGACTGAGGACCATGCGTCCATCCTGATTCAGTTGACTCGACGAGAGTCGGACGAATCGAATACACCTGCCCGGCGTGACGTTGAGGGGTGAATCGGGGCGTCACGTCGTACGCTTTCCAGTTTAGCAGCAGGGAATGGTCTGCGAAGCCCTTGTGAGTTACAGAGTCGTGACGGTTAGTCTGATACTGCTTACCTCTCGACATCGCGTCTCGATCGCGTATGATGCCCGTGCTGACTCGTCTCAGCGAGACTGAAAGGAAGGGCAAACCCATGGTTACCGGTATCGATCACCTGGTCATTCTCTACCGCAACCTCGACGAGGCGATCGACGAATATCGAAAGCTCGGATTCCAGGTGCTCCCTGGTGGAGAACATCCCTACGGAACCCACAACGCGCTCGTGACCTTCAAGGATGGTTCCTATCTGGAACTCATCGCCTTCAAGGATCCGGACACACACCACGACCACCGCTGGTATCGGTTTCTCGATCGCACCGGACTGGTCGACTTCGCGATGGGTGTCGAGAACGTCGAGACCGAACTGGAGCGGGTTCGCGCTGCCGGTGTGAACTATCAGGATGTCAAGCCGGGAGCCCGGAAGCGTCTCGACGGTGTGCAACTGGAATGGCGAACGCTCCCGCCTTCTGACGACCGCACTGGTGAACTGCCGTTTCTGATCGACGACATCACCGACCGCACGCTCCGGGTTCCGACTGGCGACAAAGCCACGCACGAGAACAACGTCACCGGCATCAAGAGCCTGGTCGTAGCCGTTCGAGAGTTCGAAGAAGCGATCACCGAGTACAACGCGATCTTCGGCAGTGAGCCGGAGCGCCAGGAAAACGAAGACCTGGGTGCCGACACCGCGATCTATCAGTGTGGCCCCCACGAGGTCATCCTGGCCTATCCAAACACGCCTTCCAGCCCTCTTGTTCAGCGGATTCAGAAGGGCGGCGACGGACCGTTCCAGGTCACGCTGGAGGCAGCCGGAAAGATCGTAACTCGCGAACTCGACCCGTCCGAAACCGGCGGGGTGCGGATGATTTTCGAGTAGTACGAGCCGAAGTCCGGTAGGGGCCGGCCCCGTGCCGGCCCATGTTCATGGAAGGCACCACACAATGCCAGACGTCAAACGACTCGAGGAAATGTCCTGGTTTCAGGTTAAGGAAGCGTTGAACAGCGGCATCGACACCGTTGTGGCGGCCGCTGGATCGATGGAACAACACGGCCCGCACATGCCGATGATCACCGATACGCTCCTCGGGACTGCGGTGGCCGAGGGTGTCGCCGCTCGCATGGGGAACGTCCTGCGTGGCCCGACGATCCCGTTCGGCGTCTCTGAACACCATATGGCGTTCAAGGGGACGATTACCCTGGACAAGGAAACCTTCAAGACGGTTGTCAAGCAGTACGTCCACAGCCTGGCGCACCATGGTTTCAAGACGATCGTGATCATCCCCAGCCACGGCGGCAACTTCGGACCGCTGAAGGAACTCGAAGACGAGACAAAGGGCGAGATCAACGGCGCGCGCTACCTGCCCTATACCGATCTCTGGGAGTTCGTCGCCGTTATGAACAAGGTGGCCGAGCCGGACGGCATCTCGCCGGAAGTCTCCGGGGCGCACGCTGGAGAGGCGGAGACGTCGATGGTCCTCGCGGAGCGTCCGGAGATCGTCGATATGACCCGTGCCGAACCGGGATTTGTTGAACAGATGACCGAAGACCACGCCCGAAAGCTGTTCGAAGAAGGCATGACCGCGCTGACCGACAACGGGATTCTCGGCGATGCTCGTCCGGCCGATGCGGCAAGAGGTCGCCGTTACATCGACACAATGGCCGACTTCCTGTCCGGCTGGTTTCTGGAGCGACTGCCGAAGTAATGTCCTGAGCATTGCTCGATCGGATCATCAGATCTTCGTGATTTGGCCGAGTAGCCGCCTTCGCACAGATCTTGATAACACCCCGCCAGAGACTCGCAACTCACGTGGAGGTGGTAATGACAACGATTAACTTCGATACAAAGACGTGTGCCCTTTGTGGACATGAATCGACATTCGCCGTGCTCGGGTCAACGAACGCTTTCGGATCTCCCGATCTGGACCTGCGGCCTCCAGAGATGCAGCGGTCGACGATGGAGTACTGGGTTGAGGCGTGTGAAAGTTGCGGCTATCGCAGTCACGATATTTCGGAGTTGATTGATGATGCGCCTGACATTGTCCGAAGCGAGCCGTATCAGCGTCAACTCGAGGACTCTTCCTGCCCGCCACTGGCAAACTCGTTTCTCTGTTACGCGCTTATCCAGGAGAACGCTGGTGAGTTTTCCAGCGCCGGACAGTCCGCAATTCACGCGGCCTGGGCGTGCGATGATGCCGAAATGACGGATGCAGCCCGGAGTTGCCGGGAACGAGCGGTCAGCCTGCTCCGCAGAGCACGAGCGCATGAACAGATCGAAGAAGATCCACCGGGTGCCGCGGAGGCCCTGATGGTTGATCTGATGAGACGCTCTGAACGCTTCGACGAGGCACGAGAGATTTGTCGTGACGGGCTCCAGAAGACGATGGAACCTGTAATCGCAGATGTCCTGCGGTTTCAGCAGTCGTTGATCGATAAGCACGACACCGGAGCGTATTCGATCGAGGATGCCGTTCAATCCGGTAAGGACAGTTGACTCACGCGGTCAGCTCCTCTGTGCCGCATTCAGCGCGGCACAATACGTCGACCGCTGAACATGCGACGGACGCGGAAGCGGCGTGACCGGTTCGGTTATCAGCAATGCCGATCATCGACGATGCCTGGGGATTCCTCCCCCAGATAGGCGCCAGGATCACTGAGCACATGCTGCACCGTGTTCTGGATGTCTCCGACGGCTGGAAGGACATAGCCATCGCTTGACGTTCCAGCGCTGAATTCCGGCGGCGTCAGGCCGACGGAGACGATCCGGTCGCTCCGGATTTCATCCCGCAACATCACCATGTCCGGCAGTTGCTCCACCGGAATGTCCGTCACAACT
>SLMJ01000339.1 GCA_007133615.1 Thermomicrobiaceae bacterium
CACCCAGAACTACGTTCACCTTGAAGACCACACCGTCATCGCTACGGTTGTGAACCAGGATAATGAGCCGCAGGAAGGCGTTGAACTTACGTTCACGATCCTTGGTGAGCACGAAGCTCCGTTCGAGGACGGTGAAACAGGACTGACCGCTGGCACATCGACCGGGTGGAACACTGGCGAAACTGATGTTGACGGCCAGTTGTCCTTCACCTATACCGGCGTCAACGTTGGGCACGACAACATCCGAGCGACCATCGATGACAACGGTGATTCCTCTCAGAGCGAGCCGAAGGAATGGATGGAAGTTGGCCTCGAACTTCGCCACGCGGACTTCGAGGGTGATGACGCGGTAAACCGGTACTTCGATGCCGATGACAACCCGGTTCCACATACCGTCGTCGCTCGGCTGGTCGATGCGAATGACAACACGATCGACGATATCGACGTCGACGTTGACATCTCGGTTTCGAATGAGTTCGACTTCAACGCATGGACGTACGATCCGGCGCAGTCCGGCATGACGGCCGACGGCGAGTTCGAGATGACGTACGAGTACACTGGCGCACAGCGTGACCCCGGTGACGAAGAGACGCATCTCCTGCAGGCGAGCGTGGTGGATACGCCGATTGAATCCGGCGAGATCACCAAGACCTGGTACGAACCAGAACCGAACGACATCGAACTGGTTCGCACAACTGATCAGTATGTCCACGAGGGCAACCCTGACTGGGATGCCTTCGACATGATCACTCGTGTGTTCGACCAGTATGACGCGATCCTCGAGAACCATGACGTAGAGCTGAATCTCGAGGACCATGATCCGGACACGTCGAACACCGGCGCGTTCCTTGACGACAGCGACAACACCGTTGGTACCAGCACGACCGTGAACACTGGCGCCGATGGTGAGCGGGGTACCTCCACGTACGTCAGTAACCGCGAAACTGGCGGTACAGAGCGGCCATTGACCGTCTGGCTGAGCGCCACTAGTGATGCCGACGGCACCGTTACTACCAACGACCCTCCGCATCCGGATCCGAACGACAATCTCGAGTTCACGTTCGAGGAAGATCCGCTGGTGGTGCTGGAGGTCGATCTGGATGCGGAACCGGAAGCGAACTCCCCGCACCAGACCGAGGGCCACATCTTCACGCTGACCGCAACTGCCATGGGCGTGCACGAAAGCCAGCTAGGTGATCCAGATGCCCAGTTGCAGCCGGTCGAGGACGTGTTGATCTCGTTCTCAATGTTCGAAGGCTTTTCCGATGAGGATGGCGATCGCTTCGGGCTGCGGGATGAGGACGGCTCAGGCTTCGTGCAAACGTACGGAAAGCCGACTGATGAAAACGGCGAGGCCGTGATCGAGGCCGCACGTGGGCTCGACACGCCTGGCGGACACGTTGCTATGGTCCGAGCCGTCTTCGACGATGTTCAGTCTAACGACATCGAGTTGGAATGGCTTCGCGTTGCGGGCTCAATCACGCTGGATCCACTCGGCCCGGAGACCAATATCGTGGATTCGGGTGACGAGCATACTGTGACCGCGACGCTCCGTGACCAGGATGGCTTTGTCATCGAAGAAGCTGGTCACCAGATCAACTTCGAGGCCTCTGACGTGAGCGGAGGCGGCGCGTCTGCGATCACAGACGACGACGCGACTGATGGATCCGGTCAGGCAGAGTTCACATATGACCGGTCCGAGGCGGCAGTGGACAATATCAGTGCGACTCTTGATGAGGATTCGTCGGTAACCGAGGAAGAAGTCGCGGTCAAAGAGTGGGAGGTGATTGATATCACCTTCACCTCCGTTGGAGACACCGAGAACTATTCACATCTCGAGACCCATACGATGATCGCTCAGCTCGAAGACGGCGACGGAAACAATCTCAACCGCGAGGGATTCGAAGTTGACTTCGATCTTGGAGCCGGTTCCACCGGGACCCTCGATGAGATTTACGTCGTCTGGGTTAACGGTATTGTCGTATCCGAGTCCGATGATCCAGACACGTGGACTGGATTGACAGACTCAACTGGACAAGTTGAGTTCGAGTTCCAGACCCGGAACAACGACTCAGAAACACAGTATGTTCATGAGATCGTCGCCACACTCTCGGTCAATGACTATGAGGACAGCGCCACGAAGACGTGGAACCCAGCGCTCATTTCATTGGAGCACGAAGGATCTACTGACGACACGGTAGAGAATGAGTATGGTGACGAACATACGATGATCGCCAGCCTTGAAGAGCCTGACGGAACCCCGATCGAAATGGCGGGAATAGGGATTCTGTTCGAGCCAACTGACTTCGACGACCTGGATGGCGACAAGGTAACCTGGTCGTTCACTCACGATCCAGCCGAGGATCCGCAGACTGAAGGTACATCCGGGCCGTTTGGCGAGACCAACAGTGACGGGCAACTCGCATTCACCTACGTCTACGACGACGAGGAGGCTGAACCGAGCGAGTCCGAATCAACCACATGGTACGCCTATACGAACAATCCATTCACCGATTTGGAGTCCAACGAGATCACAAAGGTCTGGGTCGCGAGCACCAACGACTTCGATCCGTCAGGAACTGCAAACTACGCGGGAAGTGTCGACTCGAATCCATGGGAGGAACTCGATAACGCCATCGGCGAGCCTGACGACTGGTTCACGTTCACGCAGCTAGCGGAAAACGAAACGTCGTCGTTTCTGTATCTGACGGACTTTGGGTTCAATATTCCTGACGATGCGGAGATCACCGGTATTGAGGTGATCGTCTCCCGTCAGTCTTCGGGCACTGAGGATGATTCTCGAGTACGAGATGAAGTAATCCAGCTGACCACGAGCCCTGATCAGGACGGTCTCGTAGGTAACAATGAGGCATATGATGGGGCCAATCGAGATTGGCCAACATCAGTAGAGACGAGGAATTACGGCGGCGATTCCGAAACGTGGGATGCTGATCTCACCGGGTCTGACGTCAGTGATTCTGGGTTCGGATTGGCCGTGCAGGTTTATAATCGAAGTGCTCAGTCCAATCGAACAGCGTATGTGGACGCAGTCTTGATTAGCATCTACTACGATGACAGCGACAATGGCGACAACGGCAACGACGAGCCAGCCGAACTCTCGCTCTACGAGGAGGGTGACGGTGAAGACAACTGGGTCGAAGGATACGTCAGTGATCCGCTAGGTCCTGGACTGGACCCATATGCCGAGACAAGCGCGGAAGGTGACTTGCTGCGGATCAAGACTAGTGGGGACGGCACTGAAGCCACGTGGGTAACTGAGAGTGCCGTGGACTTGGACGACTACGACGAACTGCAGGTTGAATGGGCGAACACTGGCGACTCGGGGGGTGACTTTTTTTCGTATCTCATCGTCTCTGACGATCGAGATGACTCTCATGAAACGTTCGACGAGCGTCTGTCAATCGAAGGCGACTTCAGTGTTGATAGCGACACTCTCGATGTTTCTGAAATGAGCGGCACTCACTACATTCGGATCCACTCGGTTTCGACCAGCGGACAAGCAACCGGTGAATCTGAGGTGGAGATAAGCCGGGTTTTGCTCCAGTAGCGATAGACTCTGGGTAGTCAGGATTGAACAGCCCCGGGCAACCAGCCCGGGGCTTCTTCTTGCGTTGAATCCGAACGGTAGGGGAGGGCCCTGTGCCCTCCCGTTGCTCGTGCCCGGATGGCGGGCCGACACGGGGTCGGCCCCTACCATGTTTGGGACGCTCTTGATTCGTACTGCGGTTGCCGGGGCGGGCGGAATCTTCCATACTCTCAACTGACGTTCCGTTGGGACCGCGCATCAATCGCGTCGACATCCCTGCGGCAATCAGGAGGAGGATTCGCAACCCATGACCACCGGACCAGCCCGCGTTCGTTTCGCACCCAGCCCCACCGGAGACCTGCACGTCGGCGGTGCCCGTACCGCCCTGTTCAACTGGATCGTTGCCCGGCAGACTGGCGGCCAGTTCATTCTCCGGATCGAGGACACCGACCAGAACCGCCTGCTCGGCGAGTCGATCGCCGGCATCCTGGAGTCGATCCGCTGGCTCGGGCTGGACTGGGACGAGGGCCCGGAGGTCGAAGGCCCGCACGCACCCTACTTCCAGTCACAGCGCCTCGAGCTCTACAAGCGCTACGTCGATTCCCTTGTCGAGGCCGGCCACGCCTACCCCTGCTTCTGCTCGGCCGAACGACTTGAGAAAGTCCGCGAACAGCAGCGCGCTAACAAGCAGCCACCCGGCTACGATCGCCATTGTCGGGATCTCCCGAAAGACGAGGTTCAGGCAAAGCTCGACGCCGCCGAGGTCCCGGTCTACCGCTTCAAGATGCCGCTCGATGGCGAAACCGGCTTCTACGACCTGCTCCGGGGCGAGATCTCCTACGAGAACCGCAACCTGCAGGATCTCGTGCTCCTGAAGTCGGACGGCTACCCGACCTATCACCTCGCCAACGTCGTCGACGACCACGAGATGCAGATCACCCACATCATGCGGGCCGACGAGTGGATCCCCACCGCCCCGTTGCACGTCCAGATGTACCAGGCGTTCGGCTGGGAACCGCCGATCTACGCCCACATGCCCGTCGTGCTCCGGCCGGA